>VGFB01000091.1 GCA_016869015.1 Armatimonadota bacterium | reverse complement strand
TCAACCTGCTGGCCGAGCAGATCGAGGCCTGCCACGCGCTGGACATCCGCGTGCCGATCTACATCACGGTCGGCTGGGACGAGTACGCCTACCACAACTTCCCGGGCTGCACGGAGCTCTCGCCCGAGGGGCGGATGTCGGTCGGCCCGTTGCAGGCCGGGTGGCACAAGATGTGCCTGAACCTCCGCTCGCCGTACATGCGGTACGTGGAGGAGCAGACCCGCGAGGTTCTGGAGACCTTCGACGTCGACGGGTTCTTCTTCGACATCATCCTCCAGGGCCAGTGCGTCTGCCCGTACTGCATGGAGGGGATGCGGGAGGCCGGGCTCGATCCGGCGGTCGAGAGCGACCGAGTGACGCACTCGAAGCTCGTCCTGGACGCCTACAAGCGGCGCTTCGCGGACGTGGTGCAAGAGTACACCGCCGACGCGACGGTCTTCCACAACTCCGGCCACATCTACCCCGACTGGCGCCCGGTCCTCGACACCTACACCCACCTGGAACTTGAGTCGCTGCCCAGCGGCTTCTGGGGCTACGCGCACTTCCCGATCACGATGCGCTACGCCCGGCGGCTGGGGCTGGACTGCATGGGGATGACCGGTAAGTTCCACACGTGGTGGGGCGACTTCTCGAGCTTCAAGCACCCCGAGGCGCTGGAGTATGAGGTCTTCACACAGATCGCGAACGGGGCCAAGTGCTCGATCGGGGATCAGCTCCATCCGACCGGGGAGATCTGCCCCGAGACCTACCGGCTCGTCGGCGGCGTCTACGGGCGTGTCGAGGCGCTCGAACCGTGGCTGCGGGGCGCCGAGCCCCTCGCGGAGATCGCGGTCCTGAACCCCGAGGCCGTCGGGAAGCAGGATGCGCAGGTCGACAGCGCCGCCACCGGCGCGTACCACATGCTCGCCGAGAGCCACCAGCAGTTCGACTTCGTTGACTGTGAGAGCGACCTCGCTCGCTACACCGTGCTCGTGCTGCCGGACAAGATCACCCTCGAGGGCGCCTTCCTGGAGAAGGTGCGGCAGTTCGTCGCCGAGGGCGGCGCCGTCGTGGCCTCCTACCGCTCGGGCCTGGACGCCGAGGGCCGCGAGTTCGCGCTCCCCGAACTCAGCGTCTCCTGCCTCGGCGACGCCGAGTTCAGCCCCGACTTCGTGCTCGCGTTGGCGCCCATCAACCAGGGGACGCCCACGGTGCCGCACGTGATGTACGAGCGGGGCCTCACGGTAGCCCCCGCGGAGGGAGCCCGCATCCTGGCTGAGACCTACGACCCCTACTTCAACCGTACCTACGAGCACTTCTGCTCGCACCAGCACACACCCCCGGCGGCGCGCGCGACGCGACCGGCGGTGGTCGCGGGCTCGCACAGCATCTACCTGGCTCACCCGGTCTTCGGCATGTATCACCGCCGCGGGGCGCGGTTCTGGAAGCAGTTGGTCGTGAACTCGCTCGCGCAGCTGCTGCCCGAGCCGCTGGTGAGGACGAGCGCGCCCACAACGGCGCAGATCACCGTCACCCGCCAGGCGGCCGAGAGCCGCACCATGATCCATGTGCTGCACTACATCCCCGAGCGCCGCGCGAGGGACCTCGACACTATCCAGGACCGGATTCCGCTGCACGATGTGAGGATCGCCCTGCGCCGCGAAGCCGCGCCGTCGAAGGCGTACCTGGCCCCGGAAGGCACGCCACTCGAGTGCGCCTGGAGCGAAGGCTACGCCGAGGTGACGGTGCCGGTCGTCGACGGCTACGCGGTGATCGCCTTCGAGGACTGAGGCCGCGCCGACGCTCGCACAACTCCGACGCCCATGCCCCTGTGGCATGGGCGTCGTGCTTCTCTCAGGGGCGCGTCGGGGAAGGCCCCCGATCACCGATCGGCGAAGGGGCGCCGGTGCAGCCACTCCTACCGGCGCGAGCAGCATGGAAGTTGCGGTCATCATCCCGGCCCTGAACGAGGAGCAGGCCATCGGGCAGGTCCTGGCAGAGGTCCCGCGCGACCTCGTCTGCGACGTGATCGTGGTGGACAACGGCTCGACGGACGGCACCGCCGCCGCGGCGCGGGCCGCGGGGGCGCGCGTTGTGGCCGAGGCTCGTCGCGGGTACGGCAGCGCGTGCCTGCGGGGGATCGCCGAGCTTCGCGACCCCGACGTCGTCGTGTTCCTCGATGGCGACCACAGCGACTGCCCTGAGGAGCTGCCCGCCCTCCTGCAGCCCATCGCGGAGGACCGGGCCGATCTCGTGATCGGCTCGCGCACCCTCGGCCGACGCGAGGCCCGGTCGTTGACGCCCCAGCAGCTGCTCGGCAACCGCTTCGCCTGCTTCCTGTTCCGGCTGATCTACCGCCGGCGCTTCACGGACCTGGGCCCTTTCCGCGCCATCCGGCGGACGAGCCTGCTCGGGCTGGGAATGGTCGACCCCGATTTCGGCTGGACCATCGAGATGCAGATCAAGGCCGTACGGGCCGGGCTCCGCGTGGTGGAGGTTCCGGTGCGCTACCGACCGCGCATCGGTCGCTCCAAGATCTCGGGGACGCTGCGCGGGACGCTCCTGGCCGGCTACAAGATCATCACCACGATCCTCCGGTACGCGTGGAGATGAGCCGCCACCTCCTGGTCTTCGCCAAGGCGCCTCAGCCCGGCCGCGTGAAGACGCGACTCACCCCCGAGGTGCCGCCCGAGGACGCCGCCGGGCTGGCGCGCGCCTTCCTGCAGGATGTGCTGACGACCGGCGAGCGCCTCCCCGACGCCGACCTCACGCTGGTCTACGCCCCGCGTGGCGCACGCGGCTCGCTGCAGGCGCTCGCCGGGCCGCGATGGCGGGTCCGGGTGCAGCGTGGATGCGACCTCGGGGAGCGCCTGACCCATGCCTTCGCGGCTCGCTTGCGGAGCGCGCGCGACCGCGTGCTCATCGTGGGCGCCGACAGCCCGTTGCTGTCGCCCGAGCGCCTCGCCGAGGCCTTCACCGCCCTAGATCGCGCGGACCTGGTGATCGGGCCCTGCGACGACGGGGGCTACTACCTGATCGGATTGCGGCGCTGGGTGGCGGGCCTGCTGTCCGGTGTCCGCTGGAGCACCACGGTGGCGCTGGCCGACACGCTGGCCAATGCTCGCCGGTTGAGGCTGTCTTGTGCAGAACTGGAGAGCGACTACGACGTGGACGATGCCCGGAGCCTCGCGCGGTTGATCGAGGACCTGCGGCGGCTACCGGCGGAACGAGCCCCATTCACGCGGGCCGAGCTCGCCCGGCAGGGCCGCTGGGACGGCGCCTGAGATGAACGGCACGGAGCCTCCCCGCATCGGTCGGTCCCTCGCCCTCACCCTCGGCTGTCTCGGCCTGGGGTCGGCGGCGCTCTACGGCGCGACCTACGTGCCGGTCGGCCCGTCCCCGGTCGCGCCGACCGTGGGTCTGCGGCTGACCACCTACCCGCTGCTCTTCGTCATCTACCTCGTGGCCGTCTACCTGCTGTGGCGCGAGCGCGAGCGCGCGGACTCGCGCGTCCTGACGGGGCTCGCGCTGGGGGCCGCCCTGCTGTTCCGGGCGCTCGTGCTCAGCGGGCCGGCGCCGCTGAACAACGACGCCTGGCGCTACCTGTGGGAGGGCCGGGTGGTGGTCGAGGGCCTGAACCCGTACGCCGCGCCTCCCGGGGCGACGGTCTACGACGGTCTGCGCGCAAAGCTGGCGCAGGCGGACGACCCGCTCTTCGCGCGGTTGCCGCCCCGCCTCAACCGCGTGCGGTCGATCTACGGGCCCCTGGCGACGGGCCTGTTCGCCGTGCCCCACCTCGTGCCGCTGGACCGCATTCTCACGCTCCGGCTGCTGGCCACCCTCTTCGACCTGGGCACGGTGCTCGTGCTGGCGGCGCTGCTACGGCGGCTGGGGCGTCCTCCGGCCCTCGTGCTGATCTACGCGTGGAATCCGATGTGCCTGTCCAGCTTCGCCGACCGCGGCCAGATCGACGCGCCCATGACCTTCTTCATCGCCCTCGCGGTCCATCTGACCATCGCGCGCCGTCCGACGTGGGCCGGAGTCGCCTTCGGGGCGGCGCTGCTGACGAAGCTCTCGCCGCTATGGCTCGTGTTACCGTTCGTGAGGCTCGGGCGAGGGCGCTTCGCGGTGTCGCTCGCCGCGATGGCCCTGCTCGGCGCGGTGCCCTTCGCCGCGGCCGGGCCGGGTTCGTTCTCGGGCTTCCGGGAGTTTGGCCTCCACTGGCACAACACCGACTCGCTCTTCGCGCTGCTCCTGGTGGTCCTGGAGCCACTGAGGGGGATCGCGTCGCCGGACCACCTGGCGCGGCTGATCGTCGCCGCCGCGGCCCCCGGTTACGCCTTGTGGCGCACACTGCGGGGGGACGCCTCTCACCCTGAGTGGCTCTTTGGGACCGGTGCGGCCATTGCGGCCGCCGGCCTCCTCCTGAGCCCGGTGGTGCACCCCTGGTACACGGCCCATCTGTTGGTGTTCCTGGTCATTGCGCCCAGCCCGGGGCTCTTGTTGCTGAGCGCGGGCACGATGAGCTGGTTCGTGCGCTTCTGGCGCCCGGCGGCCGGCAGCCACGGCGCGTGCCTGCTGGAGTTCTTGCGGCCATACGAGGACCCCTGGCGGTGGCCGGCGTACCTGCCTGTGTATGCGTCGCTGCTGTACGAGCGGCTCCGAGGCCGCAAGCAGCCCGATCCGGAGCCGAGGACGGAGTGATGGCCCATGTGCCGCACACTGACGCTGGTCGGACTGCTGCTCACGGTCGGGCTTCCCGCGCAGGAAGGGCCGATCCTGCGCTATGCATGTGACGAGGGCGAGGGGGCCATCCTCCGGGACTCCACCGGCGGGAACCACGAGGGCCGCGTTGAGGGCGCGACGTTCGAGCCCTTTGGCGAGGGGTGGGCGCTGCGGCTGGACGGAGTGGATGACTTCGTCGACTGCGGCGTCGCCCCCGACTTGGACCTGCGCGGGGCCGTCAGCGTCGAGGCGTGGGTCTACCCGGAGGCTCTTCCCGCGGGCGAGGCCGGGATCGTGGGGAAGGACTACGAGAGCTACGTTCTGACCTACTACCGGGATGGGCAGGCCTGGTGGTATATCGCCGGCGGCGGCAACAACTGCCACGCTCCGCTTGCGCTGAACGCGTGGCATCATGTGGTGGGCACGTTCGACGGTGAGCTGCTGAGGCTGTACGTGGACGGCCGCCTTGCGGGCAGCAAGACCTCGAGTACCAGCCGGATCGCTCCGGGCGGCAACCTCTGGATCGGGAAGAGCGCCGGGACGGAGGAGTTCACGAGGGGCGCGCACTTCTGCGGACAGGTCGACGAGGTCCGCCTCTACGACCGGGCGCTGACTCCCGACGAGGTCAGGGAACACCACCGCTCGACACACCTGTCGCATGAGTTGGGCGTGAGCGTTCGGCCTTACCCGTACATGAAGCAGCTCCTGGTGCGGATCGACCCGCGGGGGCTGGGAGCCCTGGAGGAGGGCGCTCAGGCGGAGGTGACCATCCGGCGCGCGGGCGCCGGGAGGCCGCTGGTGACCACACGCCTGGGTCCGCTGACGAGCTGGGAGACGGCGAGCTACTGGGTCGACTTCGACGCCGGGGCCGGGGAGCACGAGCTGGCGGCGCGGGCGATTGCCCCACAACCGGTTGGCCGGCCGGCTCAGGCGGCCTTCGCGTGGCCGGGGCCTGCCAAGGGGGAGCGCGGGATGCGACGGCTGAACAACCTGGTGACGGAGTTGCTCGCCACGGAGGAGCCGGGGCGCGGGCCGTGGCGGTTCGAGAACCCGCGCGACGGGTGGGTCTTCGTGCGCGCCAGCGGCTCGGGCGGCACGGTGGCGCTGCAGGCGGGGGAGGCGTTACTGGCCCTCGCCGAGGGCGACGAAGCCACGGCGGAGGCGATGCGATGGTTGCCGCAGGGGCCGCACACGCTGACGAGCGATGCGGAGCTGTCGCGGCTGACGGTGCGCGCGATCCCCGAACTGCTCTTCGCGAAGTTCGGCGCGAACCCCCATGTGCCCGACTTCGGCCCCTACGACTGGCCGTTCCTACAGCGGCACGTGTTGCCCAACCTGAACACGATGGTCGGCAACGGGAGCCCCGAGCAGCGCCCGTTCGCCGAGGAGTGGAAGGGACAGGGCAAGCGCTGGATCGTCGAGTGCATGGCGTACGGCCTGGGCAAGTCGGAGGCGGTGACGGCGGACCAGGCGGAGGCGTTCTGGAGCGGCAACCCGGGGATGGCCGACCCGCTGCTGGACGGGCTGATCGTCGATGAGTTCTGGAGCGGGGACATGCCCCAGTACCCCGGCTGGACCGAGGCTGTGCAGCGGATGAACGCGAAGGAGGCGTTGCGCGGGAAGTCGTACTACCCGTACTGCGGTTCGATGTACGGCTCCCCGGCGAGCGAGGCGTTCATGCGCGCAGTCCTGACGGGCGGGCACCGCTTCGCCCTCGAGCGCTACCTCCCTGAGCAGCGCGGCGAGAAGGCCGCTCAGGCGTACCTGGACTCCGCGCTCACCCAGGAGGCCCAACGCTGGGAACAGGCCTTCCCCGGGGCGGTCTCGCGCATGGTCGTCTGCTTCGGGTACTTCAGCGCGCCGCCGGAGAGCCTGGACGTGGATCCGACGGTCGACCACAAGGTCTACCTGGACATGCAGTTTCATCTCGTGGCGAACGACCCGGCCTTCGCGGGCGTCGCAGGCTTGATGACCTACCTGTGCAGCTACGCGGATGAGGAGACGGTGCGGTGGGCCGGCCGGCTCTTCCGCCACTACGCCCTCGAGGGCCGCGCGGAGCGCCTGACGCAGGACCCGTACACGCTGCCGCACCTGGCGAACGGCGACTTCGAGGCGGGGACGCAGGGGTGGGAACTCACACCGGCGGAGGAGGGCGGGATCAGCGCCGGCAGCTCGAGCGGGTTCAGTTGGCTGGAGGGGCGCTACCCGAGGACCAGCCAGGGCGACACGTTCCTGCTGCTCAAGCGCAGCGCGAGAGGCCCCAACCGCGTCTCGCAGGCCATCCGGCGGCTCACGGCGGGTCGCCTGTACTCGCTAAGGCTCTTCTGCGCCGATGTCGGCGACCTTGGTCGGCAGCAGGAGCTCGGCGTCAGCGCGCGTGTGATCGGGGCCGAGGTGCTCCCCGACCGACAGATTCGGCATGTCTTCCCGAACTGCTACAGCCACCATCTCGCGCCCTATGACGACAAGAACCGGGCGTGGATGAACTACCACCGGCTCGTCTTCCGGGCGACGGATGAGGAGGCGACGCTGGAGATCGCGGACTGGCCGGACCAGCAGACCCCCGGCGGGCCGGTCGGGCAGCCGGTCGCGGTGAACTTCGTGCAGGTGCAGCCCTACGACGCGCCCTGACCGAACGGAGGATCCGGGGGCTGACGGCGAGACTCCCCAAGGAGCGCCCTCATGCGACGCGCGCACTCCCTGTTTGCGATCCTCCTCGGCCTGCCGGCCGTCCCGGCCGCCGCTCAACCGGCCCGGATGGTCCTCTTCGACTTCGAGGCGGGCGTCGAGGGTTGGTGGGGCAACCCCTGGGGCGGCGGGGAGTGCTCGGTGGCGGCGACGGACGACGCCCAGTTCGGGGCGGGCGGACTGCGGTGCACCTACCGTAACGTGGAGCAGGGCGCCAACGCCGTCGCTCCCAACCTGGACCCGGCCGCCCCGTGGCGAGCGCAGCCGTGGGGCGGCCTGAGCTTCTGGCTGAAGGGCGACGGGAGCGCGGCGAAGGTCGTCATCCACCTCGAGACGACGCAAGAGGGCAGCACGGGCTTCAGTGCCCAACGGCCCCTCGAGAACACCGCCTGGCAGCGCATCGACATCCCGTTCAGTACGTTCTGGAGCCGGGAGGATCTGCCGATCGATCCGGCGCGGCTGACGCGCGTCTTCTTCGGCTGCACGGGCACCCACGCGATCGTCCTGGACCACATCGCTCTGGAAGCACCCGGCGCCGTCGCCCTCCTGGACGCCGATGGCGTGCTCCCGCCGGGCCCACTGAACGACACGCTCGCCACACCGACGGTGACCGTCCTCGACGATGGCCGGGTGGAGGTGAGGGCTGATCTGTCGGTGCTCGACGCAGCCGGGGACCGGGCTCTGCGGGCGTCGCTGACCGTGCCGGGGGCCGATGCGCGCGAGGCCGAGCTGAAGCTGACCCCCGAACAGGCGCGCGCCGCGGAGGCCTCGCTGCTGCTGGCGCCGGAGATCGCCGAGGACGGCACAGCAAAGCTGGAGATCACCCTGACGGGAGACGGACAACGACTCGCCGCGTGGAGCGGGACCTTCCCGGTGTACGCCCGCGAGAGTCCCCTGGCGAAGCCGCCCATCGCCATCTACCCCGTGCCGAAGGAGACGCGCCGCACGGAGGGCGTGCTTCGCTTCGGGAAGCGCGTCGCGGCCTGCGGCATCGGGATCGAGGGCGACGACCTCCGGCGGACGCTGGGCATGTTCGCGCGCGAGATGGACGCCTACTACGGGCGGGAGGTCACGATCGCGAAGGGCCGGGGCGGCACCGAGGGGGCACAGCTGGTGGCGGCGGTCACCGTGGACCCCAGAGACGTGTCGCCGGGGTTGCTCCCCGAGGGCCTCGTCGGGCGCCTTCCCGATCTGAGGGACGACGGGTACCTGCTGCGGGTGACGCCGGAGCGGGCGGTGGTTGTCGCGCGGGATGCGCCGGGCGTGTACTACGGGCTGCAGTCGCTGCTGGCGGCGATCGACGAGCAGACGCAGGTACCGGGCGACGCGGCGGCGCCCGGCTGTGAGATCGTCGATTGGCCGAGCTTCCCCTTCCGGGGCGTGACGATGTCGAACCCGACATCGCGCTGGGGCTACCCCAATGACCCCTGGATCGATGTGGACTACGTCAACGACTTCGTGTTCCGCACGATGGCGCGCGCGAAGCTGAACCGGATCGTCTTCATCATCGCCGAGGGCATGGAGTTTGACAGTCACCCCGAACTCCGCGCTCCGCGAGCCTGGAGCAAAGCCGAGCTTCGAACCTTCGTTGAGGCGTGTCGGGAGAACTACATCGAGGTCATCCCCCTCGTCACCGTGCTGGGCCACGCGAACTGGTTCTGCATCGCGCATCCGGAGCTGCGCGAGGCCGGCCATGACGAGAACATCGCCTGCGTGCGTCATCCCGACACGAACCCGCTGATCCTCGACGTCATCGATGAGGTCGTCGAGCTGTTCCAGCCCACGACCTTCCACCTCGGGATGGATGAGTGCTGGTGGAACACGCTGAGCCTCCCCGAGGCCGAGCGCTGCCCGCGCTGCCAGACCGACTGGCCCGACATCGTC
>VGFB01000090.1 GCA_016869015.1 Armatimonadota bacterium | reverse complement strand
AGGCCGACGCCTGCTTGCGCCGCAGGGAGCGCAGCTCGTCGGAGGCGTCGTCGCGAACCTTGCCCTCGTCGTCGAGGGACTTCTCGATCCGCTCCTCGAGGTCGCGGTTCTCCTGCAGGCCTTCGGCGATCGCCTTCAGCCGCCGGAACTCGTCCTCGGGGGTCGCCCCGAAGTAGTGCCTCACCCGCCGCGCGGCCCGCAGCGCATCGCCGACGTGCAGTAGCTCCTCGCCCTCGAGCAGCCGCCCGGCCGTGGCCTTCCGCAGAAGCTCGGTGACGTCCCGCAAGCCCCCGAAGGGCGGCACGCCGTGCTTCCCCACCGCCTCCCGCGCCTCGGTCGTCTCCTTCAGACGGTCCGCGATCCACGCCGCGTCCTGCGAAGGCCGCAACGCCCGGGCGCGTCGCTTGCCCAGGCTGCACGCGCAGCACGCCGCGAGCATCTCGCGGATCTGCTCGAACTCCAAGACCCTCAGCGCGTGATTGTCCATGCCGTTCAGCCTTGCCGTTCTCCGCCTCTCCGCCTCTCCGCCACTCCCGCCTCACACTCCCAGCCTCTCCCGGTGCAGTTCGATGTTGCGCTGCAGCCACTCATCGACCTGGCGAGTAACCGACTGGTGGATCGCGAAGGGCACGTGCTCGGGCTCCGGGGGCTCCAGACGCATCAGCGCGCGGCACACCGCCTCCGTCCCGCGCTCCATCGCGTCGAGATCGTAGCCGCCCTCCAGCACGATCAGCAACCGGCCCTGACACTGCTGAGCGGCCAGGTCGGTCAGCATCCGGGTCATGGCGTAGTAGCCCGTGTTCGTCAGGCACATGCGCGCGAGGGGGTCGTTGGCATGGCCGTCGAACCCGCAGGACACGAAGATCATCTCCGCCTCGAAGGCGCGGATGAGCGGGATGACCAGCTCCTCGAAGGCCTCAATATAGTGCCCATCGTGCGCGCCGGGCGGCAGCATGATGTTGATCGTCTTCCCCGCTCCGGCGTCGATCCCCACCTCGTCCACCGAGCCCGTGCCCGGATAGAGCGCGCCTTGGTGGATCGAGAGGTACTGCACGTCCCCCCGGTCAAAGAAGATGTCCTGCGTGCCGTTCCCGTGGTGCACGTCCCAGTCCACGATGCTGACCTGGTCCCGGTGGCCCCGCCGAAGGGCCAACTCCGCGGCCAGGGCCACATTGTTGAGGAAGCAGAACCCCATGCCCTGGCCCGGAAGCGCGTGGTGCCCCGGGGGCCGCACGAGGCACAGGGCGTTGTCCACCTCGCCGGCCAGGATGGCCTCCGTCGCCGCGAGGCAACCGCCCGCCGCCAGCAACGCCACCTCATACGTCTCCGACGTGGCCCGGGTGTCCACGTCCAGGTTCCCGCCGCCCCGCCGGCAGATCAGTTCCAGCTCCTCGACGTAGTCCTCGGAGTGGACCCACAGGATCTCCTCAAGGGTCGCCGGGCGGGCAGGGACATGTTTCAGTTGATCCCACAGGCCGGTGGCCTTCAGGTGCCCCACGGCCGCCCGCAGCCGCTCCGCGTTCTCGGGATGGTGCGGATCGCCGTGGGTCAGATAGGCATCATCGTAGACTACGCCCGTCATGTGGCTCCTCCAACATCGGGGTCGCGTCTTTGAACTCTAATCTCCTCCCCCCGTCCTTCAGAAGGGGGAACGGCACGGCGACGGCGCGGCTCAGGCACGGAACGGCGAACGGTCCCGAAGGACGGCGTCGGAGCAGCGCTCCGACCTACGAAGGGCAGACGGCACGGCGACGACGCGGCTCGGACGAGCCGCAGGCACGGAACGGCGAACGGTCCCGAAGGACGGCGTCGGAGCAGCGCTCCGACCTACGAAGGGCAGACGGCACGGCGACGACGCGGCTCGGGCGAGCCGCAGGCGCGGAACGGCGACGGTCCCGAAGGACGGCGTCGGAGCAGCGCTCCGACCTACGAAGGGCGGACGGCACGGCGACGGCGCGGCTCACATGTTCTCCCATAACCGTGTTAGTCTCCCGGGAACGGCCGCATTCGCTGTTGGAAGGCCGCACCGAACCAGGGCCTCGAGGTCAGGACCGGGCCCCGGGCATAGTCAACCTCGGCGAACAGCGCCACCCCTTCGAGTACGGCCGTATCGCCGGCCTCGATGCGCGCCGCGTAGCCGCGATCCGTGCTCTGCGCCATCGTCTCCTGGAACGTGTAGGCGCCATCGAGGGAGGCCCAGACGCGGACCTCGGCGGGCCCGTCGACCCCCGTAACCAGGCATCCCACGGCGTCCTCATCGCGGGCCACCGCGAGGGCGGGCATCGGAGGCATCACCCCTCCGCGCAGGTAAGCCTCGATGGCTGCCCCCACGGCCGACGCGCGTTTCCGGCGGACCTCGACGGTGTTATCGAAGGCGTCGACCTCGGGGTTGTCGCCGGAGAAGTAGCCGTGGTCCCAGTTCGGCACGATCAGCAGGCGGAACTCATCCCGCGCCGAGGCCTCGGCGCTGGTCCTCGTGCAGTGCAGCGGGAAGTACTCGTCCTGCGCACCCACGATCAGCAGCACGGCGCCGTGCTGCCTCCCGGCGTAGAGGATGGGATCATAGTACTTCGCGAAGGCGTGGAACTCATCCGGAATGTAGCATTGCCCGGCCTCGTCCCGGTGCAGGTAGTTGGCCCAGCCGCCGTGGTCCAGCGCTCGGACGATGTCGCCCCCGGTCGCCACGGGAACCGCCAGCTTCAGCCGGGGATCGACGCCGTTGGCGATCCATGCCATCGTGCCGCCGCGCGAGCTGCCCGTAATCCCGATGCGCTCCGGGTCGACCTCGGGCAGCGTCGCCGCCAGCGTCACCGCCCGTAGCGCGGCGTTGATGTAGTGCCACATCCAGCTGTCGCGCGGATCGCTGAAGTGGACCCAGTTGCGGTAGTCGTCCTCCGGGCCGGTGCTCTCCCCCGTGCCGGGCCGGTCAAGGACGATCGTCGCGACTCGATGCCGGCGTGCGAACTCGATCCCCGCGTCTGCATCGCCCGTACCCAGGATCATCGCCGGAACGCGCCCCTTCTCCGCCGGGAGAGCGATGCGCGCGGCGATGAGCACATCGCCCTCGGCCCAGCCGTGTGAGAAGTAGCGGACCTCCTGCGTGCGGACACGAGAAGCGCCCCAGCCGGCGGCGCCCTGCCTCACGACCTTCACGCGCAGCGGCTCCCCGGCGATGGCCTGCAGGTCCCAGAGCTCGGCGAGGCGGTCGGCTCCCATCAGTCCATCCTGCTCCTGTGAGGGCTCAGTTCGTGGCGCCCCGGCCTCGGACCTGTCGGGCCGCGCGAAGGGGCTCGTCAGCGACTCAGCAGACGACTGCGCGCCGCCGTTGGGGGTTGCGAGGTTCACGAGCGTCACGGCAACCACCGCCAGCGCCACCCCCAGCAGCCCCCAGCGGTTCGGGCGCTCGCGCCAAAGGGCGGCGGAGGTGAGCACCGCGAACACCAGCCCACCCGCGGCCGTGACGGGGAAGACGACCACTCCCGAGTAATGGTCCAACGCCTCGATGAGCGCGAAGTTCGCCCCGGCGTTGACCAGGCCCAGGAACGCCCCGATCCCCACGGCATCCCAGGCCCACCGCCGCGAGCGGAGAAGCCACACCGTGCCCGCATACGCGGCCGCGGTGCCGAAGAGCAGCGCGAAGAAGACCGGGCGCTGCGCGTCCCGGCCCAGGACGTGGAAGACCTTCGTGACCGAGCTGCACGCGCCGTTGGCGATGAACAGACCCGCGACCAGCACCGCGCCCCACCGCAACGGCTCGGCCACCACGTTCCGCGCCCGTCCGGTCACCAGCAGAGGTAGCGCCGCCAGCGCCAGCAGCGCCCCCACGCCCTGCCACGTGTTCGGCACCTCCTGCCACAAGAGCAGGGACAGCAGCATCGGCACCACCACCGACAGCCGCATCGCCGCCGAGGTGATCGCCACGCCCTTGGCCCGCAGCACCGGCAGCATCAGCAGGTACGCCGAGGCGTAGAGCAGCCCGCCCGTCACCCCGACGGCCCAGGTGCGCCCCTCGACCTCCGGCAGCGGGAAGGGCCGGAGAAACGGCACGAAGCAGAGCGCCGCCGCCAGGTAGTTCACGGCGCTGATGCACAGGGAATCGCCGCCGCGCCGTTGGCCGAAACGCACGACCACGGCGAACCCGCCCATCAAGAGGGTTGCGACGAACAACGCCAGCACCGGCGGCCTCCTCCGGCCGAACGGGCCCTGCTTCGAGGCGGGCGCCCCGGCGCCCTTCACGGCGGGGGTTGGGGAGCTTGGGAGTCTGGGACTCTGAGAGCGGGAAGCAGGCGCAGCCCAGGAGGCTCCGCGCGGTCTTGGAGCTCCGAAGCTCCCAGACTCCTTGACCTGCGCCGTGGAAAGGGGTACACAATGACCTGTCGCCGAGAAGGCCGGCGCCGCGACAGGGAGGTTGATTTACGTGCCGACCAAACCGATCAAGATCGGCATCATCGGGTGCGGGCACATCGCTCAGAAGCACCTGGCGAGCTATGAGGCGATCATGCAGAAGGAGAGTGATCTGTTTCGGATCACCTCCGTCTGCGACATGGTGGAGGAGAACGCGCGGGCCCTGGCGGCCCGGATCGCGGAGTGGCAGGATTCCGAGCCGCTGGCGCACACGGACGTCCACAAGATGGTGGTGCACTACGAGCTACACGGCGCGGACATCTGCACGCCGCACTACGACCACCATGTCAGCGGAGTGCAGTGCCTGGAGGCGGGGACGAACGTGCTGATCGAGAAGCCGTTCGGGCTAACCTCTCGTGCGAGTCGGCTCATCCTCGACGCCGCGGCGAAGAAGAAGCTCATCACCGCCTGCGCCGGCAACATCCGCCGTCAGCCCGCCCAACGGGCGTTGCACTGGGCCATCCACCAGCGGGGCATGATCGGCGAGCCGCGGATGTTCTTCGTGCAGCACGCCGGGTATCACCGCCCCACCACGCCGCGCGCCTGGCACTGGCGGACGGACAAGTTCATGGGCGGCGGCGGGATGATCATGGACCAGGGCATCCACTTCGCCGACATGATCAGCTACCTGTTCGGGGAGCCCGAGCGGATCTACGCCACCGTGCGGCAGCATGAGAAGTGGCCCTACATCCGCGAGGGCAAGACCATTTTCGACGACCGGGAAGACATGTGGATGGTGATGCTGAACCTCAAGAGCGGGGTCGACGGCTTCTGGAGCTCGACGGCCGTAGCGCCCGGCGAGCCGAGCACCGTCATCGCCTACTACGGCAGCGCCGGCTCGATCACCGATGACAGCGATGTCTTCACCGGGCCCTCCCCCAACGCCCGCCTGACCCGCCAGGGCGAGGCGGTCCGCCCGTTGTCCGAGGTCATTCAGGAGTACATGAAGAGCCTGAGCGCCGACGATCGGGGCCGCCTCTTCCCGCACGGGTTCGAGGACTCGATCACGCTCGAGATCTACGACTTCCTGCGCGCCCTCGCCACCGACACGAAGCCGGAGATCGACGGCTCCCTGGGCCTGCGCACCAAGGCCATCTGCGAGGCCATCTACGAATCCGCGCACTGTAACGAAGCGGTGCCCTACGACGAGGTCGTGAACGGGTTCATCGAAGGGTACCAGCGGGAGATCAACGATTACTGGGGAATCTAGACGGCAGCACTGAGCATTGAGTACTGAGCATTCAGCGTCGAGTGCTGAGAAGAAGGCGGCGCTCGCGTTCCGGCCGTGCCGTATGCTCAGTGCCCAATGCTCAGTGCTCAATACTGCCCTACCCACAGGAGGCGTGGCGTCGTGCGATATCGACCGGTTGGAGACACAGGGACCGAGGTGTCGGCTCTGGGGATCGGCACCATGCGGTTCAAGGACCGCGAGAACGCGGCCCGGATGATCGAGCGGGAACTCGAACTCGGGCTGACGTACTTTGACATCGGGTCGGCCTACAGCTACAAGGACTTTGATGAGAACGCCGAGACCTGGGTCGGCGCAGCCATCGCGGGCAAGGACCGCTCCCAGATGGTCATCTCCGCCAAGGCCCAGCCGCGACACGGCGAGCCCCAGGTCGACCGGGGCCTGGGCATCAGCACGCGCGATCAGATGGCCCAGTGCATTGACAACTCGCTCCAGCGCGTGGGGGTCCAACACTTCGACTTCTACCAGCTCTGGGACATGAGCGCCGCCGACCACTTCGAGGCGGCGTGTGCGGGCAATGATTCGCCTCTCGCCGCGATGCGGCAGGCTCGGGACCAAGGCCTGGTGCGCCACCTCGGCTTCACCAGCCACGGCGGCGCCGACGACATCCTCTCGTGGCTGCAGCAGGTTCCCGACTTCCGCTTCGTTACGATCTACTACAACTTCAACGACCGCTACCCCGAACGGGTGCTGGAGTACTGCCTGGAGCACCAGGTGGGCGTGTGCATCATGGGGCCCCTGCGCGGCGGCCTGCTGACGGGCTCCTCGGAGGTGTTCGCGCAGCACCTGCCGGCCCTCGCGGGGATGCCGGTGCAGGAGATCGCGCTGCGGTTCCTGCTCGGCTCGCCGGCGGTCTCGACCGTGATCTCCGGGATGAACGAGATCGCCCACCTCGAGGAGAACGCCGCCGTCGCGAGCCTCGAGGACCCCATGCCCCTCGACCAGCGCGCGCAGTTCATCGAGGCCTTCCGCGAGTTCAGCCAGGGCCAGGAGCTCTGCACCGCCTGCCGCTACTGCGCGGGCAAGTGCCCCGAGGGGCTGAACGTCTCGCACCTCATGGGCCTCCTGCAGCTGCACGATGTGTTCGGGCTCTCCACCGCCGATCCTCAGATCAAGGCTCTGGCGGGCAACGAGCGGCAGAACCCGGCCAAGTGCGTGGCGTGTGGGGCATGCGTCGAGGCCTGCCCGCAGGACCTCGACATCCCCGGCCGCATGGACCGCTTCACGGTGCTCATCGAGGAGCTCACCAGCGCCTGACGGTCGCTGGGGGACGGACGCCGGGACTTGCCTGGGGACGGACGCCGGAGCTCATCCGCATCGAGTTCCGGTGTCTGTCCCCGGAGTTGTCGTCCCCTCAACCTCCCTCGCCCCCTAAGCGTCTCCTCCTCCACTCGCTGGCGCCAACCGGGGGTGGCCGTCTTGGTGTGCCTGCTCGCCTTGCTTGCCTCTCTGCCCGCCGCCGGTCAGCTCACTGACTCGTACACCTACGGCAATCGCCCCATCGACAAGCTGCCCAAGAGCCACTACGCGCGCCCCGAGGACGAGACCGACTGGGCCGAGCCTCCCCTGCCCTCCGACCACGGCCTGGCGCTGCATCCGAAGGACCTCTTCCGCATCGGCGAGGGGGGCCTGGAGCGATTGTGCGTCGTCGAGGCGTGGGCGCCCGAGACTACGGGCCAGGGGGCCGGGTACGGCCTCTCGTTGGTCGAGCGCCCCGACGGCGTTCGGTGGCAGACCTCGCCGGACTGGCTCGGCCCCAACCGGCGGATGCGCCCGTACTGGCTGCCGGTAGGGAGCGGTGGGCGGCAGTACCTGGAACTCGCAGGGCCCGGAGGGCGGGGCGGGATGCCGGCGGCGGCCGCCGCGGAGTGCGACCTCGCCGACGGCGCGCCCGAGGCGCTCATCGAGGCCGAGCCCGCAACCTCGCCCCATGAGGCCGACGCCGGCCTCGCGCTGCTGAGCAGCGACGAGCTCCTCGCGGTGCGGGGCGAGACGCTCCGTCTTCGGGTCGCCGTCCGGCCCGACGATCTCACGAGCGGAGTCAGCGCCAGTCTGCAGCCTCCCCACCTTCGGGTCGCCGTCCGGCCCGACGATCTCACGAGCGAAGTCAGCGCCAGTCTGCAGCCTCCCCACCTCGCGCCGCGCACTCTGGCACGCCGCCCGGTGCACGGCATGCGTGCGCTGCGCCTCGACACAGCCCGCTGGCCGGGATCACCATGCGAGCTGACCGTGCAGGTGCGTGCGGGCGACGACATCCTTGCCGAGCGAAGACTCCGAGTGCACCTGCTCGAGGCCCTCCCACAGATCGCCTTCGGCGCCCGCTACGCCGACCTGCGCTACACCCTCCCGGTCACCGACGGCGACACGCAGCGGTCCTGGGACGACCTCTGGGGCGGCAGCGGGAAGCGCGACGTGGTCGTCAGCTTCCCCGGCTCCGACGCGCGCTTCGTCTTCTGGCGGGGCGCGAGCTACGTGGGCTGCTGGGCCCTCCCGGAAGCGTGGCTCACCTACGAGTGGCTGGAGGCGGAGCCGTACTTCTACGGCGCGGTCGACTGCGTTGAGCCGATCATGGACAAGGACTGCCGGTACTCGCGGGCCGAGATCGTGGCGAGCACTCCGGCGCGCACGGTCGTGAAGTGGAGCTACGCGCTCATGGACTTCGAGCAGAAGATCATCCGCGACGAGCACGCGGAGGAGATCTTCACCTTCTACCCGGACGGCATCGGGACGCGCCTCCTGCGGGGGTCCTACCGGAGCGGGTGGCATGAGACGCAGGAGTTCATCGTCATCAACCGGCCGGGGCGCCGCCCGTCCCAGGCTCTCGACCCGCAGGCGATCACCTTCCTGAGCCCCTCCGGCGAGCGGCAGGCCCCGGTGTGGCCGAAACCGGGGTTCTCTCTGGACGGCTGGCCCCAGGTCATCTCGATCGTCCGCCTGGGCAACGGGCCGTTCCCCTTCATGGTCACGCCGGACGCGCCCTCGCAGGTGAAAGTGTGGGCCGATCCGCACCTCGACAAGCCCGACCTCTTCAACTGCTACCCACACTGGCCCGTCACGCGAGGGATGCTCACCAGTTGGCTCACCGACCCCGCCGACTTCGCCCGCCCCACCCACTGCAACCTCGCGAACCTCGTCAGCGCCCCGATCCGTGACACTCCTGACGAGAAGGACTTCGTCTGGCTGATTGGCGTCTCCGCGGAGGAGCAGCAGGCCCTCGACGCCGCCCGTTGCTGGCTGAAGCCCGGCCGCATCGAGCCGCTCGAAGGCCTCGCTTCCGCCGAGTACCGCCAAGTCGAGCGCGCGTACGTCCTGCGCCCCGCCGACGGCGCGCGCGCGCTACGCTTCACCCTGGTCCCGGACGACGGCGCGCCCATCGTGAACCCGGCGTTCGTCATCGAGGGCTGGGAGGGGCCGGCCGACCTGCGGATGGCGGGTGCTGAGAGCGTGACCCATGGACGAGAACGGGGGAAGCTCGTCGTGTCCATCGAGGGGCGGGTACGCCAACGCACCGAGGTGGAGGTCGGCTGACTTCCACGTCTCTGGACGCGGGCCTCGGGTTGGTGTACGATACGGGGGACGAGAGGAGGCCAGGCCATGGGCGCCACTGCGACCAAGACCACCGACGCCGACGCCGAGCTGCGGGCGCGCGTCGAGCGGCTCGAGAACGAGAACACGGTACTGAAGGCGGCCTTCTCCGACGTCGCCCGCCGCCTCGGCGAACTCGAGGCTGAGCGCAAGGCCGAACTCGAGGA
>VGFB01000089.1 GCA_016869015.1 Armatimonadota bacterium | reverse complement strand
TCTTTGGCAGTTGGCCAACGCCTTCATGAACCCCTCGACCGTCGTCCCCGCGTTCATCCTGGCCCTCGGCGGCGGCGACAAGATCTGGATCGGCGTCATCACCGCCTGCATGAACTCCGGCTGGTCGTGGCCGCAGGCCTTCCTGAGCAAGCACCTCGGCGCCCGACAGCGTCTGCTGCCGTACTACTGGTTCTCGGCCATCGGGCGCAGCATCGCGATCGTGGCCCTGACCGCCGTGGTGGCCTTCCTCCACGATGCCGATGGGCGGGTGACGCTCTGGCTCATCGCCGCCCTGTTCCTGCTCTACGGCTCGTGCGGAGCCGTGGGCATCATCCCCTTCATGACGATCGTGTCCGACTCGATGCCGGCCTCGCTGCGCGGGCGCTTTTTCGGGCTGCGCTGGCTCTTCGGGGGCCTGATGGGGATGGCGGCAGGGGTCGTGGTGAAGCAGATCCTCTCGGGCCAGCTCGGTCTGGGCTACCCGCGCAACTACATCGCCCTGTTCGCCATCGCGTCGGTCATCTACGTCGCCTCGTTCCTCTGCTTCGGCTTCGTGCGCGAGCCAACACACATTGCGCCCGGACGGGAGCTGCCCATGCGTCTGGAGCTGGCGCGCGGGCCGCGGCTGCTGCGCAAGGACGCCGACTTCCGGCGGCTGGTCCTCTCCCGCATCTTCGACGCCATCGCCGGGGGGCTCACCGTGCCGTTCATGGCGCCGTTCGCGCTCCAGTACTGGGAGGCCCCGGAGGAGGTCATCGGCCTGTTCCTGTCCTTCCAGGCCGGCGCCGGAGCGGTGTCGAACCTGCTTTGGAGCGACATGAGCGACAAGCAAGGGAACCGCAGGCTGCTGATCGCCGCCTCGGCCGCCTCGATCGCGACGGCCTCGCTCGTGCTGCTTTCCCTGGTCGCGCCGCCGATCCGCCTGGGGGTCTGGTTTGGCGTGCCCTTCACACTGCCGCTGGCGGTGTTCTCGCTGGCCTTCATCCCGCAGGGCTTCGCGATGAGTGGACTGGCGATGGGACAGACCAACTACCTGCTCGACATCGCCCCCAACCGCCGGCGGGCCACCTACGTGGCGTTCGGCTCGCTGGTCATGTTCCCGCTCGCCTGGTGGCCGGTGGCCGGGGCGCTCATCATCGGGGAGTCGCGTTTCGCACCGGCCTTCGGGGTGGCTCTCCTCGCGACCATTGCCTCCTTCGTCAACGCGTGGCGTCTGCGGGAACCTCGGGCCGCCGACCTGGCCCTCCGGACGGCCCGACACACGCCCCCGCCGCCCGATGAGCACAGCGCCGCCGCCGGCGGCTGAATCCCAGGGAAACCCAACCGGCGCGCGCGCCGTATGCCGCTTGCGGGGAGTGGATCGGGCATGCTGCCGGCTTGCCGGCGGGCCGTGGATTGTGGAAAACGCTGTTGAGATGCCCCTCCAGCCCCCGCAAACTGTGGATAACCCCCCTATCACACGCCATGGAGGCCCTGAGAATGGGGCCGGAGCTCTGCTAGAGCTGTGCAAGAGGATGTGAACATCCAGCTACGCGCCGGGCGCGGGTCGACGGGAGGCACGGTTGCATGGGCAGACAGTGGTTCGAGGGCTACTTCGACGAGTGGTACCTCCCCACTCACGGCGACGGCCTGGGGCGCGCCCCGGCGGAGGTCGACTACATCGTCGGCGCTCTGGACCTCCCCCCCGACTCAGCGGTCCTGGACCTGGCCTGCGGGCACGGCAGACATGCGGTAGAGCTGGCCCGACGCGGATACCGGGTGACGGGCCTGGACCTCTCACGCGTGTTGCTGGCCAAGGCGGAGGAGCTGGCCCGGGAACGGGGCGTCGCGGTCGAGCTGGTGGAGGAGGACATGCGCCGCATCCCCGAGACGTGGGCGGCGCGCTTCGAGGGCGCGATCAACGTCTTCACCGCCTGGGGGTACTTCGAGAAGGAGGCCGACAACGAGCGCGTGATCGAGGGCGTGGCGCGCTCGCTGAGGCTCGGAGGGCGGTTCCTGCTGGACGTGATCAACCGGGAATGGGTCATCCGCCACTTCCGCGACACTCAGTGGAGCGAGGAGGCGGATGGGATCCTGGCGCTGGAGCGAACGACGTTCGACCTGCGGAAGAGCCGATCGGAGTCCGTGCGGACCTTCGTTCTCCCCGACGGCCGCCGCTTCGCGCGCGACGTCTCCGTGAGGCTGTACACGCTGGCGGAGGTCGAAGCCGCCTTCGCGCGGCACCATCTGGAGATCAAGGCGGTCAGCGGCGGCTGGACCGGCGAGGAGTACACGATGGACTCCCGCCGCATGATCGTGGTCGCCGAGCGGATGAAGTGATCCCGGCAAGGGGGCCCGGCCCATGACGCGTGCGGCGATGCTGGCAGCGGTCGTAAGCAGCCCGCTGCTCCTCAGCCTCGCGGCGCCAGGCCCGCCGACAGCGCCGCTGGAGACGTTCGACAGCCTCGACGCCTGGCAGGTCGATCTCACCGGCCACGTGGCGGGCTCCGTCGAGGCGCAGGACGGGGGCGCCGTCATCGCCGCCCGCTACGACCGCGACCTTGACCGGGCCGGCCACTCGCGCGTCACTCTGACCCGGACTTCGGACGCGCCGACGGATCTGTCGGCGTTCACCGGGCTGCGCGTGCGGGCGCGGATCGCTCGACCCCTCGGCTCGCCTCTCTGGCTGCACCTTCTGGAGGCGGGGGGAGTGCGCTACCGGGGCCAGGTGGTCCTCAAGCCGGCCTTGCTGGGCGAGTGGCAGGAGTTCCCCACGCGCTTCGACACCGACTTCTCATGGGACTTCGAGAGCAGCCCCGACGCCAACCAGAAGCTCGACCTGGGCGCGATCACCGGCCTCCGGCTGATGCTGGGCCTTCCGGAGGGCGCGGACGGGCAGCTCGAGATCGACGAGATCACGCCCTACAGCGACCCTCCCGAGCCGACGACCAACCTCCTGTGGGTCAAGGTCGAGGGCGGGGCCATTCGGCTGCTCCCTCCGGACGCGCAGTTGCCCGCCGACACGCCGCTGGAGGTGACCGTCGGGAAGCTGGAGGGCCTGGCACAGGCGGAACTGGCCTGGACCGCCCAGGACGCGTGGGGGCGGGAGCTGGGCAGCGGGAAGGCCGCCCTCGTGCCGAACGGCGAGCACAGCCGGCCGCTGCGGATCGTCTTCCCGACGCCGGGGTATGCGCAGGTGGACCTGCGACTGCTCGACGGTGACAAGGAAGCGCGCCGGCAGCGCCTGTGCCTCGCGGCGCTGCCCGAGCCCGGCGAGGCGGACCTTACGCCCCGGGAGGACTCCATCTTCGGCATCTGGCCGGGCGGCTACGGAACGTGGATCAAGCTCGGGGCCAAGTGGGCCCGTACGTACTGCCAACCGTGGGACTTCGAGCCCCAGCCCGACGGCTCGTACAAGTACCTCCGCACCGACAACGACGGCAACCCTCTCCCCTTTGCCCCGAACCTGGAAGCTCCGTTGAGCTACGTCTGCTTCTTCCGCGGCATGCCCAAGTGGCTCTCGACCCAGCCCGACCGCACGGATTACTGGAAGTTCCCGCCGACGGATTGGGACGCGTACGGGCGCTTCGTCACCTGGTACGTGAACCGGATGAAGGACCGGGTGCGCGTCTGGGAGACGTGGAACGAGCCGGTGCCCTACGCCTACTGGATGGGCAACATGGAGGAGGTCATCAGGCTGTACGAGGTGACCTACCGGGCCGTCCATGAGGCCGATCCGGAGGCCGTTGTTCTCGGCCCCTGTCCCTACGCCATCCGGCTCCCCTTCACCGAGCAGTTCTTCGAGATGGGCGGCGGCGAGTGGATCGACGCGGTGGTCGTCCATGCCTACATGGACCGGCCGGACCCGAACTTCCTGGACGACCTCGCCTGGCTACGGGACGTGATGCAGCGACACGGCGTTGAGCGCGACCTCTGGGTGACCGAGGTCGGCTGGGACACGATGGAGCACACCGAGCTGCAGCAGGCGAACCACCTCGTGCAGACCTACGCGCTTGGCCTGGCGGAGGGCGTGCACACGATCATCTGGCACATGAACTGGGACTACGACGACCGGGCGCTCCGCGGCGGGCACGGTCTGCTGCGCCACAACCACCAGCCGAAGCCCGGCCTGGCCGCCTACGCCACGCTGATCCGCTTCCTGGAGGGCGCCGCCTTCGAGCGGTATGAGGGCGACGAGGACGCGCCGGCGCGCATCATCCTCTTCCGCAAGCACGGGAGGCGGATCTGGGTGGCCTGGGGCCGCGAGCCCGGGGTCGTGTGGCGCCCGCCCGTGGCGCAGTGGGAGGTGCGCGACATGATGGGCGCCCCGCTGGAGCCGACCAACCAGGGCTTCTTCGACCTCACCGACAGCCCGATCTACGGGTTTGAGGTGAACTGAGTCACCGTCAACCCCAGCCCCGCCACCCGGGCCCCCGCTACGTGTTCTCGACCATCCAGGCGAGGAGGGCGTCAGCCTCCGCCACGCTGCCCACGCCGACCTGATAGATCACCCGCTCGGGGCGCAGTTCGCGCATGTAGACCTTCAGCTCCTCGGCGGAGCAGGGGATCCACAGGCCCTTGGTGGAGGTCTGGATGCGCTTGAGGAGGTCCATCCACTCGATCATCGGCGCGTTGCGGGCGCCTGTCGTCCACTGGATCACGCCGGGATCGGGCAGCGCCAGCAGATCGTCCAGGTGCACGAGGCACTCGGGGCCGTCGAGGTGGTAGGTCCAGGCGTCCAGGTACGAGGCTTCCTCCTCGAGGGCCGGCATGACGTAGCGACGGGAGACCTCCGGGCCGATCAGAGCGAGGAAGTCGCACTGGATCGTGTTGGTCCGCCCCGGGTGGTAGACCGGGACCCAACCGATGCTGCCGCTGCGGTCCATCCCGGCGGCGCGGTAGAAGGCCTCGTAAGCGAGGGGGAACAGGCCGCGCACCTGGCGCATGGCGCGGTCCACGGCGCGCGGGCAATCGTAGAAGTCCATGCAGAGGCGTGAAGGCGTGCGGATCGCCGCGAGCGCGTCGGCGTTGCTGTGCAGATCGAGGTGGGAGACCAGGAAGCGGCCCTCGGCGGCGCGCCCGAGCTGAGTCATGAAGTCGACCATCCGCGTCCACCAGGGCCCTGCCGTTTCGAAGTGGAGCGGGAAGGCCGCCTCCCAGTCGTCGACGAAGGGAATGACCCAGTTGGTGCTCTGGTCGGTGTCGGACCATTCGAGGTCGGCGCCCATCCAGGCGGCCCACTGGTCGGGGCCGAAGCTGGGCACATACACCGGCATGGACTCGGCGGCGTAGTAGGTGTTGGCGACGTTGTGCGCGGTACGCTCGATGATCGGGGCGAAGTCCTCGCGCGCGCCCTCCATGTAGTGTCCGCCCGGCAACCACTCGCGATCGGGCAAGGGGGCGGTGAGGTTGATGGCGGGTCGATCGAGGATCTCACCGGCCCAGAAGGCTTCCATGCGGTGAACGGCTGCGGCGAAGTTGGGCTTGGGTTCCAGGGGCAGCAGGTTGCGGGACATGAGCTCTCCTCTTCAGGTCGGCCGCGTAAGTCGCGCCGTAGCGCTCCCGCGGGGAGGCCCGGCGCGGCGGCCCGGGGACAGTCTGACATTCCCCCTCGACGGGTCGGCGACCTGTGTCCGGGGAACGTAGGTGGCGTGAACCTGCACGGGGAAACCGGGCGTTGAAGGCCGCAGGAGTGAGGTGATCCAGGATGACGCGCACGGTATGCCGCCTGCTTTCGTTGGCGGTCGCGGTCGGCCTCGGCGCTCAGCTGCACGCCGGGCTGATCGGGACAGACCAAGAGCGGAAGATCGGCCGACAAGTCGCGGACGAACTGGAGAAGGAGTATGGCCTCGTCAACGATGGCTACATGACCAATCGCGTCCGGACGATCGGGGCGAAGGTGGCCGTCTTCGCGCAGGCGGATCGCCCGAAGGTCGAGTACCAGTTCAGTGTTCTGGCCGATCCGACGATCAATGCCGTCGCCTGTCCGGGCGGCTACATGTACGCTTTCCGCGGCCTGGTGAAGAAGATGCCCGAAGACGAGTTCCTCGCGGCGGTCCTGGCCCATGAGTCGGCCCACGTCTCCGAGCGCCACGGGATGCAGACGCTCGAGCGGACGCTGGGCTGGTCCGTTCTGCTGGGCGTGCTGACCGGAGGCGGGTCGGACCTGGGCAACGCCGCTCTGGGCATCCTCATGCGCGGCTACAGCCGCGACCAGGAGGCCGAGGCGGACCGCGTCGGACACGTGTACCTGTATCAGGCGGGCTACGACGTCGGTGCGATGGCGGGCATGCTGACGCGGCTGTCGGAGCTCACCGAGGACGGCGGAGGCGTGCCCAACTTCCTGCGCTCACACCCTTCCGACGCGGCGCGCGTCGGCGCCGCCCAGAAGCGCGAGGCCGAGATCCTCATCGACCTCGGCAGCCAGCGTCCGGCGCCGAACCCGCCACGCCTGGGTATCGTCTACCAGCCGACCGGCGACGAGACGGATGACGTCCGGCAGATCGGCGAGCAGGTCGCCACGCTCCTGGCGCAGATCCTCCAGGGCAGCGCGCAGTACCGCGCGGAGTACGCGGGCGCGCGGGCGAGCCGCGAGGAAGACCGCGTCGCTGCCCTGGCGCAACTGGCCGCGGACCAGGGCCTCGACGGAGCCGTCGGGCTCGCCTTCGCCGAGCCGCCGCTACAGACCGCAGGCAGCGGGCGCGATGCTGCGGTGAGGATCAAGCTCTCTGTCGCGATGAACGTGGTCGCCGCCGGCGCTGCCCAGCCGGAGGTCGTCTTCTCCTACGCCACGAAGGAGGAGAAGCGCGACGCCGATGAGCAGAGGAGGATCGAGGCAGCCCTCGACTCCAAGGTCGAGGAGACGGCCAGAGCCCTGGCCGTCGAGGTTCTGAGGCCGACCCCGGTCGAGGCCGAGGAACGGTAGATCTCTCGGCACGGGGCCCGACCCGCTTGGGTTGCATCGGTTGTTGTGCCGCAAGGCCGCGACCGCAGCGGCGCGTGCGAGGAGGCTTCGGCATGCCCTTCGATCGGATCACGGTTGACCCGCGAGTGATGAACGGCCAGCCGTGCATACGCGGGATGAGACTGACGGTCAGGCGCGTGGTCTCCCTCCTGGCCCAGGACCTTGACCGAGCGACCCTGCGCGCCGACTTCCCGGAGCTCGAGGATGAAGACCTGAGGCAGGCGCTGGAGTATGCCGCCGGTATGCTGGAGGACCGCTGGCTTCCTGCGCCGACGGTGGAGCCGTCGTGAGGCTTCTTCTGGACATGGGGCTCGCACGAAGGGCGGCGGAGCTGCTCCGTGAAGCGGGGCACGACGCGGTGCACCTGAGCGAGCGAGGACTCCAGCGGCTGGATGACGAGCAGATTCTGGCCTTGGCGCGCGAGGAGCAGCGCATCGTCGTGACGCTGGACGCCGATTTCTCGGCCCTTCTCGCCCTCGGCGGAGCGCTCGCACCGTCGGTCATCCATGTGCGCATCGAGGGGCTGCCCTCGTGGGCGGCCGCCGAACTGATCCGGAATGTGGCCGGGTCCATTGGCTCCGACCTCAGCCGGGGCTGTGTCGCCTCGGTCTCCGCGAGAGGAACGCGAGTGCGGCATCTTCCGATAGCCGGGGCCCGATAGGCCCCCAGAAGGAGCCCAGATACATGCTGACGCTGCCGACGGTCGATTTCTGCGGGCTGAGCCCGACGCGCCTGATCATCGGCGCCAACCCCTTCGGGGGCTTCAGCCATCAGAACCCCGAACGCGATGCCGAGATGGTGGCGTTCAACACGCCCGAGGTGATCCGGGAGACCTGGGCGCGGGCCGAAGCCGCGGGCATCAACACGATGATCACGAACAACGAGACGCCGCACGTGCTAGGCGCGGTCACCGAGTACCTCGCCGCGAGCGGACCGTTGCAGTGGATCGCGCAGATGAGCGACCGAGCCTATCCGAGCATGAACGACGCCGTGGACCGCGCGGTGTCGATCGGCTGCAAGGCCCTCTACTTTCACGGCGGCATCGTCGATGGGCTCTACGCGGAGCAGGACGCCGACACCCTGCGCGACTGGGTCGACCACGCCCAGGGCCTCGGCCTTCCGGTCGGGGTCGCGGGTCACGCGCCGGAGACGCACTACTGGGTCGACAGCCTCGACCTCGTGGACTTCCACGTGGTCTGCTTCTTCAACTGCGGCAGCCTGCACGCCGGCAAGGGGCACCGGTTCCGCCTCGCCGACTTCGCGCCCGCCGCCGAGTGCTGCCGCCGGATCGCGAAGCCCTGCATCGCCTACAAGATCATGGCTGCCGGCCGCATCGACCCCCTCATGGCCTTCGAGTACGCCTTCGAGAACATCAAGCCGATCGACGTGGTCAACGTCGGCATCCACCGCGGCGACCGGGACGACATGGTCGAGGACGACGTGGCGATCGTGCGTGGGATTCTCGAGAGGTAGGAGCGGCCTCAACCGCTCCTACCTCTCGAGCGTGGCGCGGTCTCAGCCGCCTTCGTTGAAGAAGGCGTACAGGCCGTCCTTGCCCGGCGCGACAAGGTCGAGGCGGCCGGTCCCACGTAGATCGGCGAGAACGAACTGGATCCCGCAACCGGTCGCCTTGCGGACCTCGCCGTAGTCGATGACCTGCTTCGCGAAGGCCTCGCCCGTCCACTTGAAGTAGTAGATGCCCAGCGGATCGTACTCGCCCGGGTCGTGGCCGCAGTGCGCCCAGTAGCGCTTGCCCGTGACCAGTTCGCACTCGCCGTCCCCGTCGATGTCCGCCCACTGCATGTCGTGGTACTGGCTGTTGTACGGGTCGATGGCGTGCTTCACGAAGGCCCGGTTCCCGGCGTCGTCGACGCGTTGCTCGTACCAGTCCAGGCCATACCCGTGCGCCCCGCCCACGATGAGGTCGCTGAGCCCGTCGCCGTTTACGTCGGCCACGAGGATCGGGCAGCTCGCCGAACCCAGTTCCAGGCCCCCGTGGTAGATCCACTCGCCGCCGAAGGTGTCATCCGGCGCCTCCAGCCAGCCGTGGGGCAGCACGAAGTCGCCGCGCCCGTTGCCGGTGAGGTCGCCAAAGCCCCAGCCGTGGCCCTGGTTGCCCTCGTATAGCGTGTGGACCGTGAACGTCCCCAGGCCCTTGCCCGCGGCGTCCGTGTCGAGCTTGAAGACCTTCAGCGGCGCGCCGGGGCAGTTCGGCACGATCTCAAGCACCCCGTCGCCGTCCACATCCCAGGCCCGGGTGGTCTCGACGTTGCCGGTCTCCGCGATGATGTGCTCGGGCCAGTCCACGTCCAGCGCGCCGGGGTTCTCCCGCCACCGGAGCGTGTTCCCCCACCACCCGCCGGTCACGATGTCCAGGCGCCCATCGCCGTTGACGTCCAGCGGGATGGTCGAGAAGTCGTCGAAGTAGTCCCCGTGTGCGGCGACTTCGCAGATGTGGCGCCGCCGGCGGAAGTCCGGCCCCTCGTACCACCACGCGCCCGAGACGATATCGAGCACACCGTCGCCGTTCACGT
>VGFB01000088.1 GCA_016869015.1 Armatimonadota bacterium | reverse complement strand
AACAACTAGCGCAGCAGCCTCTCCGATCTGGGCGCTGGCTCACCGGCGGCGGCGGGGCGCTCTCGACCAGGGCGCCCGCGGCCCAAGCCCGCGGGATCAGCCTCAGGCGGTCAGTCCCCCAAGGGTCTTCCTCGTGCCCAGGCCCGATCCGGCCCCGGGGCGAAACCACCTCGCTCGTCTCGGCGTTGACTTGCTCACTGCCTCTTTGGCCGCGACCCTCTCAAGCGAGGCGCTCTCATGCACGACTTCGAGAAGCTGGGGTCCTTCTACCTTGGCCGCGCGTACGACCTCGCCGGGAGGCGACTCCTCGACGATCTGATCCTCTACGACGCCAACGACCTGACCACTCATGGCTTGTGTATCGGGATGACAGGCAGTGGGAAGACGGGGCTGTGCCTGGACCTGCTGGAGGAGGCGGCCATCGACGGTGTGCCCGCGATTGCCATCGACCCGAAGGGGGACCTGGGGAACCTGCTGCTCACGTTCCCGGACCTTCGCGCGGAGGACTTCCGGCCCTGGATCGACGAGGAGCAGGCGGCGAGGAAGGGCCTGACGCCTGACGCCTACGCGGCGGAGACGGCCGAGGCGTGGCGCAAGGGACTGGCCGACTGGGGTCAGGACGGCGCGCGCATCGCGCGGCTCCGGCAGGCCGCCGAGGCGGTCGTCTACACGCCCGGCAGCACGGCCGGGCTGCCCATCAGCGTGCTGCGCTCCTTCGACGCCCCTCCCGCGCAGATCGCCGAGGACACGGAGGCCGTGCGCGATCGCGTTCAGGGGGCCGTGTCGGGTTTGCTGGCCTTGCTGGACATCGAGGCCGATCCGGTGGCGAGCCGCGAGCACATCCTGTTGTCCACGATCATCGAGCGCGCGTGGGCGGAGAGCCGCAACCTCGATCTGCCCACCCTCATCGGCGAGGTGCAGCAGCCGCCGTTCAGCCGCATCGGCGTCATGGACCTGGACAGCGTGTACCCCGAGAAGGACCGCTTCGAGCTGGCGATTCGACTGAACCAGCTCCTCGCCTCGCCCAGCTTTGCGGGATGGATGGAAGGCGAACCGCTGGATGTGAGCCGCCTGCTGTACACGTCCGAGGGTCGCCCGCGAATCGCGGTGCTATCCATCGCGCACCTCTCGGACCCCGAGCGGATGTTCTTCGTGACGCTGCTACTCAACGAGGTCATTGGCTGGATGCGCCGGCAGCCCGGCACGCCCAGCCTCCGCGCGCTGCTGTACATGGACGAGGTCTTCGGCTTCTTCCCGCCCACGGCGATGCCGCCGAGCAAGCGCCCGATGCTCACGCTGCTCAAGCAGGCCCGGGCCTACGGGCTGGGCGTTGTCCTCGCGACGCAGAACCCGGTCGATCTCGACTACAAGGCGCTCGCGAACATGGGCACGTGGTTCATTGGGCGGCTCCAGACCGAACGGGACCAGGCCCGGGTGCTCGACGGCCTGGAGGGCGCGGCGGCCGCGACCGGGCAGACGTTCGACCGGGCGCGCCTGGAGAGCACGCTGGCGTCCCTCGGCAGCCGCGTCTTCCTCATGCACAACGTCCATGAGAGCGAGCCGGTCGTGTTCCACTCGCGCTGGGCGCTCTCGTACCTGCGCGGGCCCTTGACGCGGGAGCAGATCAAGCGCCTGATGGCCGACCGCAAGCCCGCCGCTGCTCCGCCCGCGCCTCCGCCGGACTCCGCGCCCCAGGCCCCGGCGCTGACCCCGGAGCCACTGCCCGAGCGCCCGTTGGTCGCCGCCGAGGTCAACCAGTACTTCCTGCCTCTCGCGCGTCCGCCGCAGGGCACGGCGCGCCTGCAGTATCGCCCGGCCATCATCGGTGCGGCCCAACTGCACTACGTCCGCGCCGGGGCGGGCCTCGACGAGTGGCGAGACGTGGCGCTGCTGGCGGATGTGCCGGATGCGACGGGCGGGGTCGCCTGGGAGTCGGCCACCGTCCTGGCCGGCGGCGCGTGGGGAGCCGATCCCCCGGCCGCGCCGGCCGAGTACGAGCCCGCACCGGCCGGTCTGGGCGCGGGCAAGCAAGCGGGGGCCTGGCAGCGGGATCTGACCCAGTTCCTCTGCGCCGAGCACGCGCTGCGCCTGTGGCAGTGCGGCGCGCCGAAGCAGACGTCCCAGCCCGGGGAAAGCGAAGCGGAGTTCCGCGCTCGGCTGGCGCAGCTCGCGCGTGAGCGGCGGGACCTCGCCGTCGCGAAGCTCCGCAGCAAGTACGGCACGAAGCTGGCCGCGATCCAGGAGCGGATCGTCGCCGCTGAGACGCGCCTCGAACGAGCGCGCGCCGAGCAGGGGTACCGGGGCGTGGAGACGACGCTGTCGGTGGGAGCGACGCTCGTGGGCGCCCTGTTCGGCCGCAAGGTCGCCAGCCGCCGGAACATCACGGAGGCTGCGTCCGCCGTCCGCCGCGTGGCCCGCACTGCGCGCGGTCGTGACGAGGTGGCCCTGGCCGAGGCGGCGCTGAACACCGCTCGCGAGCAGCTCGCCGCCGCAGAGCAGGAACTGGCGGTTGAGCTGCAGAGCGTCGAAGCCGCGGTCGATCCTGCGCAGTTCGAGTTGACGGAGTTGTCGATCCCCCCGCGCAAGAGCGACCTCGCTCTTCGCGCCCTCGGCCTGGCCTGGACGCCGTGGGCCGTGGAAGCCGACGGCTCGGCCCAGCCCCTGTTCCGTGCCTGAGGTCGGCTATTCCTCGGGGGGCGTTCCGCCCAGCTCTTCCCGAAGGCGCAGCCACCGGAGGGCGGCGAGTTCCCACTCCCCGTCCTCGATCGATCGCGCTTCGTGCGTCGCGTCGCCCGCGTGCACCGCGGCCACCGCGGCGAGTTGGCGGTGGCGGCTTACCAGTTCGGCCGGCGCGATCGCCAGCAGGTCATCCCGGTGCTGCGCGATCTGCTCGTCCGTCCAGCCGCCCTCCCGCTGGTCCTCAACGTAGTCCGCCGGGAGTCCGGTCTTGCGAACCTCGTCCTGCCACTGCGCGAAGGCCTGCTCGGCCGTCGCGCCGGAGGTGCGCAGGTGGTCGTTGAACCACCAGCTCTGCTCGGAGAGCGCGCGGACCGCGGCGACCCAGTTCCTCTCGGCCTGCCGGTCCTCCCCCTGGCCCAGGGCGGCCAGGTACAGCGCGTGGTCCACCAGCTCCAGGGCCTTCGTCCTGTCCCCTCGCTCCAGGGCTGCGTTGGCTTCGGACTCCGTGTGTTCCAGCGCAGCCGCGTAGGCGACGGCGTTCGCGTTGTGGGGGAGTGCGCGCGACAGGGCCTCGTAGATTCGCGTCTGCGGAATCTGGACAGCATCGACGAGCCTCGGCTCGGCCAGACCCTTGTCCGAGATTGCCCAGAGCGTGGAAGCCTCCGCAGTCGGACGCTCAGCGATGCCGTTGACGGGCTCGGACGGGCCCGGCGAGAAGGCTGCCGCCAGCACGGGCCCAAACAGCCGCTCAAGCGCCGCGAAGTGCCGGCCCACGGCGTCCAGGTTCCCCGTGTTGACGGGGACCGGAGCCTGCCCGGTGCCCAAGGTGTTCAGGGGCTCCATCCGCGCCTGACGGTCGCGGACCCGCTGAGCCAGGCTCCTCGGGACCGACGGCGCCCCGGACGTAGCAGGAGACGAGGTCGTCCCCGGAGCCGCAGTCGGGTCGTCCCGGCCGACATTCGTGCCCTCCGGCGAGCGGGGTCCCGTCGAGGGGTTCAGGCCCTCAACGCCGCCGGTGACTCGCCCGGTATCCGCCCCGCCAGTGGGGGCGTTCCGGGGCACGTTACTGCCTTCGGGCGACGAGGGTCCGCTGGTTGGGTTCAGAGAGTCAAGCCCGCCCCCGATGTCCTGGGCCCGGCACTGCGCCTTCAGGCGGTTGAGCACGTCGTAGAGCGTGTCCAGTCTGCGTTTTGCCTCGTCGAATGCCGCGTCCCATGCCTCAAGGCAGAGAGCGTCGTCCGAGCAGTCGTCCGCGCCCGCGACGAGGTCCGACAGGATCTTCAGTTGCTCTGCGATCTGGCGCTCAACGTCGGCAATCCCCTCCGAGCACCTGTCGGCGGTGCTGGCGTGCCTCGGGCACACGACGCGCAGGTCCCGGTTCGTGCCCCATGCGTTCGGCGTACGCTCTACGAGGACCGGGCTGAAGCAGCCGGGGTAGTAGCAGATCCCGTAGACGTCGGCCACCGCCGGGCCCGGCAAGGTCGCCGGAAGAACGACACCCACAAACACGAGCGCGGCCCACACTCCCAACTGCGCGCCGCGCCTCACAAGCAACGGGAACTGGTTCATGTCACACCTCCTCACTCACCAAGGCCTCTTGGCCTGTCCCGTCATCCGCCTCGGCCCGACCTCCACGTCGGGGCCTTGACTGCGCAACACCCTCTCGTGTGCGGCAGCCTCCTCTTGGGCACTGCGCCCGCAACTTCCCCTCCCCCAGAGCCCAGCCCACTGTGGTAGAACACCCTCAGGGTCGGCGGCCTACTGCCTCGCCCCAAGGGAGACCGGGCCATGGCAGCCGCACGGACGGAGGGCGCGACGCTGCTGACCGCTCCGGAGTTGCCGCGAATCCGCCTGGAGAGCGCGCCGCCTGACCTGGGCAGGGAGGGCCTGGCCCCGCGAGACGCCGGCTCGGCTCTGATCGAGAGCGCGCCGGCCGTGCGCGTCGTGGACCAGATCATCCGACTTGCCGCCGCCGAGCGCGCCAGCGACGTGCACGTCGAGGCCCAGCAGGCCGTCGTGTACGTGCGTTTCCGCGTGGACGGGATCATGTACGACCGTCTGCGGCTTCCTCTGTCGATGCACCCGCCGCTGGTGTCGCGCCTGAAGATCATGGCCAGCCTCGACATCGCCGAGCGCCGCCTGCCGCAGGACGGTCGCTTCGCCGTTCAGGCCAACGGCGAGGACTACGATCTGCGCGTCTCCGTGATCCCCACGACGGCGGGGGAGAAGGTCGTCCTCCGCCTGCTCGCCAAGTCGCAGGACGTTCTGGGGCTGGAGCAACTCGGCATGGACGCGAGCTCCCTCGCCATCATCCAGGGCGAGCTCGAGCGCGCGCACGGGATGATGCTGGTCACCGGTCCCACGGGCAGCGGCAAGACGACCACGCTGTACGCGGCCCTCACGCGAATGGACTGTGTCTCCAAGAATGTGGTCACGATTGAGGACCCGGTGGAGTACGAGTTCCCCCGCGTTGCGCAGATCCACGTGCACCCCAAGATCGGCCTCGACTTCGCGGCCGCCCTGCGCCACGTCCTGCGTCAAGACCCGGACGTGCTGATGGTGGGAGAGATCCGTGATACCGAGACGCTCAACATGGCGGTCCGCGCCGGTCTCACCGGCCACATGGTCCTTTCCACGGTGCACTGCAACGACGCCGCGGCGACCCCGGCGCGGCTGATTGACATGGGCGGCGAGCCCTTCCTCATCGCCTCCTGCCTCACGGCCGTGGTCGCCCAGCGGTTGGTGCGGTGCATCTGCCCAAACTGCCGGGAGGAGCACCGCCCGCCGCCCGCCGTGTACGAGGCAATGGGGGTGCCGGTTGCGTCCGTGCGCGCCTGGCACGGCGCCGGCTGCAGCGCGTGTCGCAATACCGGTTACTCGGGCCGACGGGCGCTCTTCGAGGTGATGGCGGTCAACGACGCGATCCGCGATGCCATCACCGCCGCGCAGCCTGCCTCTACCATCCGCGCGACGATCCGCGAGACCGGCGTCCCCAGTCTCCGCGACTGTGGCGTGCGACTTGTCGGTCGGGGAATCACGACCTTCGAGGAAGTCCTCCGCGTCACGCAACTGGACTGATGCCGCGGGGTCCGCTAAGCAAGCCCGTCGTACACCACCCGCCCGCCGAGCATCGTCAGCGCGATCGGCGTCTCGGCAATCGCGTCGCAACGGGCCGGGTCGGTGAGGTCGGCATCGAGCACCACCAGGTCCGCGAGCTTCCCGGGTTGGAGCGTGCCGACCTCGCTCTCCGCAAAGGCGGCGTGCGCCGCGTCGGTGGTGTAGGCGCGGAGGGCGTCCTCGGCGCTCACGCGCTGCTCCGGATGCCAGCCGTCGGGGTGTGTGCCATCGACGGGGCGGCGGTTCACGGCGGCGTCGATCCCGCCCATCACGTCCAGCGGCGCGACCGGCCAGTCCGACCCGAAGGCCAGACGCACCCCCGCGTCCCGCAGCGAGCGGTACGCGAACGCCTCGGCACACCGCTCCTCGCCGAGACGCCCCGCGATCCAGCGCGCATCGTCGATGGCGTGGTACGGCTGCACCGAGGCGATGACGCCCAGCCTCGCCAACCGCGCCACGTCCTCCCGCCGGATGTGCTGGGCGTGCTCGATCCGCGGCCGCCGATCTACCGCCGTCGTAGGGGCGCAGCGCGCTGCGCCCAGCCGTCCCTCCCACGCGCCCAGCAACTCGCTCACCGCGCGGTCGCCGATGGCGTGCACAGCAAGTTGCAGCCCCGCGGCGTCGGCGGCGCGCATCTGCTCGGCCAGTTCGGCCATCTCCGCGACGGGAAAGCCGGAATGGTCCGGTTCGTGGGCATAGGGCGCGTGGAACCACGCCGTGCTCGACCCGAGCGACCCGTCCACGAAGGCCTTCACGCCGCGCACCCTCACCCGACCCGACGCCGCCTCTCGCGCGAGCTCCGTCGCCTCCGGCCACGCGTCGATCGGCCAGTAGAGGTTCAGCCGCGCCGTCAGCTCACCGCGCGCCTCCAGGCGGCGGTAGGCCTCCAGGCAAGGCCCTCCGTCCCCGAGCATGTCGTGCAGCGAGGTGATGCCCCTGCAGGCCGCGAGCGCCAGCCCCCCGGGCAGCGCCGCCGCGATCTCGTCGGCGGTCGGGTCCGGGATGTGCCGCCAGACCAGGTCCATCGCGGCGTCGAGGAGCGCGCCCGTCGGCTCGCCGGTCTGCGGGTGTCGCACGATCCTGCCGCCGGGGGGATCGGGCGTCCCGCCCGTCACGCCGGCCCGCCGCAGCGCGACCGTGTTCGCCACGGCCATGTGCCCGTCATATCGGCGGAGGAACGTTGGGCGGTAGGGCACGTACCGGTCCAACAGCGCCGCCGTCGGCAGCACGCCCGCGAAGGTGAGATCGTGGTCCCAGCGCCCGCCGACCAGCCACGCCCCCGCGGGCAGGCGCCCGTCGAACTCCCGCAGGCGCCGACCGAACTCCGCCTCATCCGGCGCGTCCTTCAGTTGCACGCGCCCCAGCTGCAGGCAACCGCCCGCGAAGTGAACGTGGCAGTCGTGGAACCCCGGGACTACGAGCCTCCCGCCCAGCTCGACCTTCCTCGTCCCAGGCCCGCACAGACCCGCGATCTCCTCATCCGTCCCGACCGCGAGGATCCGCTCCCCGCGGACCGCCACCGCCGTCGTAGGAGCGGCTTCAGCCGCGACGCCGTACCCCGTCCACACGCGCCCTCCGAGGAGCGCCACATCGGCCGGCATCATGGGATTTGCTCGGGCCTCGCGAAGTCGCCGTCCATCTGCGGCGGCAGCCGGTACACCTCCCCTGCCCGGGTGCAGAAGTAGAGGCGCGAGTCCGAAGGCTGCCGGGCATGGCCGTCGGCCCAGAACCCGTAGAAGCCGGGGTGCGCGTTCACCGGCCGACGGACGTAGGTGTGGTTGTAGGGGCTGTCATGGGTGAGCTGCTTCTCCAGCGTCCAGGACCGGCCGAGGTCGGCGCTGAGCCACATGGCGATTTCGCCGCCGGGGTTGTACGGCTGCGGCCCGCTCTCCGTGGGGCCGATGATCCGCCACTGCCGCTCACCCTCGATGTACAGCGCTCCGGCGTCGTAGTTGCTGTCGGAGACGATCGAGCCGCCGTATTCCCACTCCGCGCCGGTCCAGCGCGCGGTCGTCCAGGTGCGGGGCATGTTCGCGGGGCCTGATTCGTACCCGCGGCTGGTGATGTAGAGGATGATCGGGCGCCCCTCGGCGTCGTAGACGAGGTCCATGAGGTATATGAGCAGGCCCTCGGCCTGGTAGTCGCGCACCAGCGCCGGGTTGCGGACCTCCGTGATCGGGAAGGCGAGGGGCTCGCCCGTGGCGGCGCGCCACGTCTCCCCGCCGTCGTCGGTCTCGAGGTAGTAGAGGTTCGTGCGCCAGTTCAGGCCCAGGGGCTCCGGATGGTAGTTCAGCGCGACGCCGACCCGGCCGCTCTGCGCGCCGCTCACGTCGTAGTGCCCCTGCTCGATGCCGAACAGCTTCGTGCCCGCGTCCCAGGCGACGCCATCGGGGCTCCGCCACTGGTAGACGACCCGCCCGCCGCCATAGCGGGTGTGGAGCAGCAGGAACCCGCGCCCCGGGACCCACCACGGCACCGGATAGCTGAAGTTGGTGGTTGCGATGAGCTCGAACGCGTCGACCGAGTAGGGCTGCGTGCTGCGGTGAATGTACGATGGCCGCGCAGTGCCGTGAGAGCTCGAGAAGACCCACACATGGCCCGCTTCATCCAGCGCGATGACGGGGTTGTCGTGGGCGTCGTCGGTGCGCTTGTTCAGGAGGACCGTCGGTCGCGGGACCAGGCCTGTGGCGTGGTCGAAGCACGAGACCATGTGCAGCAACTCGTTCCTCTCCTTCGACCGACCGCCGTAGCAGAAGAACGTCTTGTCCACCGCCGGCGCGTAGACCGCGAAGGGGTAGTGGTTGCTCGGGTATGTGCCCAGGCCCCCGCTGTACTTGTAGACGTACTCATCGTGGCTGGGCTGGTTGCAGTACCAGATGCCCCGGTACCCGTCGTCCTGCACACACATCGTCACCGCTCCCTGGGATGCAAGGGGCACGGCCGCCCCGAGGCACGCCGCAAGGCCTGCCCCGCGCAGGAGCCATCCCGTCTGTTGGCCGGAAGGCGCGCCGCTCACCGGACCTCGTTCACCCCTCCGCTCCCTGGCGGCGGCTCCGTCTCGGTCGGGGCAGCGGTCCCCTCGGGCTGAAGCTCGGGCGGCAGTTCATCGCCCGGCAGGCCCTCCAGGTCGAACCAGAGCAGCTTCCACGCGCCCGCGTCCTGCCGCCAGGTGTAGATCCACACCGAGGGCGCGCTCTCCGTGCCGCCGGTCGGCGTGTCTTCCACCTTGATGGTGAAGTCGGTCGGGGCCGTCCGGGTCTGCTCCAACACCTCGTGGGTGTACTGCACATCCTCGTTGATGAAGGCCTTGCCGTCGAAGCGCTCGGCGAGCTTCGGGTGGAGCATCTGCGTGATCGCGTCGGCGTTGCGCTGATCCTGGGCCATCAGGAAGGCCTGGCACGACAGCCGTGCCGCCAGCGCATCGGGGTCGCCGGACAGCTCGAGGTACGGCTCGACATACCCCTTGATCTTCGGGTACGCCACGATCCCTCCGATCACCAGCGCCAAGACGATCGCCAGACACCCGCAGCCGCTCACCCAGCAGCACCAACCCTTGCCCTTCTTGGCTGGGGGCCCGCTCGGGGCCGCCGCAACCGGCGGCGTCGCAGGAGGGGGAGCGTAGACCGGCTGTGCCGGGGGCGGTGGAGCCGCCGCCGGCGGCGCCGCGTAGACCGGAGTCTGGGCCGCCGGGGGCGCGTAGGCGGG
>VGFB01000087.1 GCA_016869015.1 Armatimonadota bacterium | reverse complement strand
GGAGCTGCCCGGCGGCTACGGGCACGCCTGGGCCAACAACCTCGGCGAGTACATCGTCACCGAGAGCACCGACTTCAACCCCAACCTCGGCTCCAACCTCCACTGGGAGCCGATGGAACCGAGGTAAGCGGCGGCGACGCTCGGTCACGGTGCGGCCGCCGTCACCGAGCGGGCGCCCTTCGCGAAGTCCGCGATGCGGTGGAACGTGAGGTGGTTGGCGTCGTGGAAGTTGCGGGCGCCGTTGAAGCCCATGCGGCAGGCGGCGAGGAGGTCGTCCCCATCGAAGAGCCAGTCTACGTACTGGAAGCCCGTATGCCGCACCGCCCAGGGCGAGTCGTCCCGCAGGATGTCCCCGTGCAGCGTCCAGTTCAGCAGGTCGGTTGAGGAAGACAGGCTCAGGACGCTCCGCATGTTCGGCTTCCCGGGGAGGGTCACCGGGTTCACCAGGGACCAGTACACGCCGGTCTCGGGATGTCGCATGATGGTGAACTTGGTCATGCCGCCGGGGAAGTCGATGACCCGCTCGAACCGCTGCGACCGCCCGTCCTCCGCGATCTCCAGCACGATCGCCTTGTTCGCGTAGGGCAAGGTGTTGTACCGGAGGAGGTTCAGCAGCCGTCCGTCGAGGGCCACAACCGCGTTGCCCTCGAGGAACCCCTGGTCCTTGCGCGCGACTTCCCAACCCTCGGGCAGCCACGTCGGGTCATACGCCAGCGGCTCGCTCACGGTCCAGCTCCCGGGCTGCATGGGGTCGGCGCCCAGGGGGATCGAGCACGCCACGGACTGGAACCCCTCCGGCCACCCGCCCGTCTGCAGCTCCACGCAGGTCCACAGGCTCCCCCGGTGCTCGATGACCGGCACCGGCGCCTTGTGGTAGCGCCCGGGCGCGATGACCGCCGGGCCTTTCCACGTGGCGCCGCCGTTCATCGAGCGGTGCAGCAGGAGGTCGCCGTACTCCGTGCGGGTCGCCAGCAGGTACAGCGCGCCCTGATGCACGAACAGCTTGCCCCAGAACGCGGGCACGAGGTCGGTCAGCCACCGCCACCTCCGCCCCTCATCCTCCGAGCGGAAGAGGCGGGTGAAGGTCTGCGGCCCCGGACCGAAGAGGTCGTGGCTCGCCACCAGGGCCCCATCGGGCAACCGCGCGATGGACGGGCTGCCGATGTACCGCCCCCACTCCGCGAAGGCCGTGTCCTCCCGGTGCAGGTAGTCGATGACCGTCCCCGGCACCCAGCCGGGTGTGGCGAGCCTCTCAGCGCTGGTCGCGACGACCTTCCCCTCCGCGTCCAGCGCGACAATCCGCAGGGCGTAGTCCGCGTGGTTCGGCAGGCCCGTCACCTTCGCCGAGCGCTGCCTGGAGCCCCGCAGGAGGCACTGCGCGGGCGCTGAGGTCTCGGCCCGGAGCCGCACCTCCAGTCGGTACTGCGCGACCCTCCGCACGAGGTCGCCATCGGGTGGGGTCCACTCCACGGTGACTTGCTGATGGGCGGGAGTGACGCGCGTGAGGTACAGGGCCATCAGGGGGACCATCCCGCAGCACCGAGGAGGGATTCGGGCGTGCTCCGGCGCAACGAGCGCGGTGCCGTCACCGCCAGTTCAATCCGAAGGGGGCCGTCACCTTGCGACCGTGGATCATGTTCACCAAGCACCTCGAGGGCTGGGACCTCGCGCAGATCATCGCCGGGCTGAAGAGCGCGGGCGTGGAGGGAGCGGACCTGTGCGTGCGCCCGGGATATCCCGTCAACCCGGAGAACGCCAAGACCGCGCTGCCCGCCGCCGCGAAGCGCTTCGCCGAGGAGGGCCTCTGCATCCCCCTCATCACCACGCCCGGCGACTTCACCGACGCGGGGATGGACTACGCCGAGCCTCTCTTCGAGGCGTGTGCCGACGCCGGCGTGAAGCTCGTGAAGCTGGGCTATTGGACCATGGAGGAGGGCGGCTACTGGGCGACGGTCGACCGCTGTCGCGCCCGGCTTGAGGGCTTCGCGAAGCTCGCCGAGCAGACCGGCGTCAAGCCCATCGTGCACAATCACTCCGGCAGCACGATGGGGCTCAACTCCTGCGCGGTGATGAACCTCGTGAAGGGCTTCGACCCCGCTCTGGTCGGCGTGTTCGCCGATGTCGGGCACCTGTCCATCGTCGGCGAGCCGTACCCGATGGCGCTGGACATCGTGAAGGACTACCTCTGCGCTTGCGCCTTCAAGGACCTCGTCCGCAAGAAGAACCCCGACGGCAGCTGGGCGATCGACGTGTGGCCGCTGGGGATGGGCTTCGGCAACTTCCCGCAGGTGATGCAGCTGCTCAAGGACATGGCCTTCAGCGGCCCGATCAGTTTGCACTGCGAGTACAGCCAGCACCCGCCCGACTCGGTCATCGACCAGTGCCGAATCGACGTGCGCTTCCTCCAGGCCATCGTGGACGCGCTGGAGTAGCCGCAGCGCGAGTGGCGGGCCGGCGGGGGCTACGACTCGTGGGGCATCCGGCTCTGGTCGTACCGGTCGGCGAGCAGCTCCGCCTCGTCGTCGGCGAGGCGTGCGTTGATGGCCATCGACAGCTCGATCGTGTGCTTCAGCAGCTCGCAGTGGAAGGCGAGGTCGGGCTCGGCCAGCGAGCCGGTGGCATCGACGTGGACCCGCCAGCACCCGCCGCCACAGAAGTACCGCGCCCAGCAGTCGCGGCAGCCGGGGCGCGCGTGGACGTGCAGCCCGGCCACTTGCCTCCGCAGGGCGTTGTCGATCCCGTCAAAGACGTTGCCCATCGCGTACTCGTCGGAGCCCGTGAACCGGTGACAGAGGAACAGGCGGCCGTTTGGATCGACGCACAGGTAGCCGCGGCCGGCGCCGCAGGGATGGAACCGCGGCGTCTCCGGGGTCTTCGTGCTACGGACGTACTTCACGAAGTTGGAGAGGTTCAGGAGTTCGCCCTGGTCGAGCCGCTCGAGGAACAGCTCGGCCATCTCCGCGAACTGGCGCTTCAGCTCGGGCAGGTCCTCCGGGGTGACGGCGTAGTCATTCGTCACGCCGGTCGCCGGCTCGATGTGGACGTTCCCGAAACCCATCCCCAGCAGGTGCTCCACCACCCGGCGCAGCTCGAGATGGCGACGGGTCAGCGTCGCGCGGGCCGTGACCTCACCGGGCCGGCAGGCTAGCAACCGCCCGGCCGCCTCGCAGACTTGCGCGTAGCTACCTCGGCCCTGCCGACTGCACCGCTGATCGTCCTGGACATCAGGCGGGCCGTCGAAGCTGAACTGGATGCCGATCCCGTTGTCGATCAGAAAGCGCAGCTTGCGCTCGGTCAGCAGCGTGGCATTGGAGGCCGTCGACATCCGCAGGCGCTTGCCCGCGTCGCTCGCCCGCGACCGGAAGGCGGGCACCAGGGCCTCCAGCAGCCGCCAGTTCAGCAGCGGCTCTCCGCCGAAGAAGACGACCGAGACCGCCTCCTCCTCCCCGGACTCCCGGAGCAGGAACTCGAAGGCCGCATCGGCGACTTCGCGGGACATCCAGCCCTCCTCCGATCCGTAGCGGAAGGGGCCGCCATCCCGCGACAGCGTCGAGCCGTATGAGCCGTAGCAGTACCGGCAGGCGAGGTTGCACTGGTGGGTGATGTTCAGGTCGAGCGCGGTGACGGGGGGCAGGAATGGCGCAGGGGGCTCGGGGCAGTCGGGGGGCGTCACGGCGATGAGGCCCTGCACGCCGAGCGCCTCGCGCACGCTGCGGGCCCGCCACCGGCCCCAACGCCGGCGAACGGCAGCATGGCCCGCATCGACGTCGCCGCTCTCCAGGGCGGCGGCCACGAACGCGGCAGTGGGCTCGTCAGCCTCGTAGAGCCGCCCGGTGCGCACGTCCGCCAGGAGGGTCCGCCCCAACTGCTCGAAGAGGTGGACCTCGCTGAGCGCCATGTCGGCCGGTCGCCTCGGGAACAGGCGTAGCAGCGAGGCCCTCCCTAGTCAAGGAGAGACGATAGAGAATCCGGCGACCGGACGCTACCGCCCGCCGCGCAGCTTCGCCAACGCCTTCCGACGACCTTCGAGCCTGTCTTCCAGGGCCTTGATCTCGTTCTCCAGAGACTTGCTCACCCGCACGTCGGACCGGCCGTCCTTGTCGATGTCGACCGTGCAGGTGTTGTTCGTGTTGCAGCCGTCGCACACGCCGTCGCACGAGATCACGCAGACGTCGGTCCCCATGTCGCACTGGTTGCAGGTGTTGCAGATCGAGTCGCACAGGTTGCAGCCGTCGCAGCCGTTGCACTTGTCGCAGGTGTTGCAGCCCGCATCGCAGCCATGGTCGCAGACGTTGCAGCCGTTGCATTCGTCGCAGGCGGCATCGCATCCGTCACAGCCGTCGCAGGCCACCGTGCAACTGATCGCCACATCGCCGGCCTGGACGCACACGTCGGCCACGATGCAGTTGCCGCTGCCCTTCGGCTTGGTGGAGGGAAGTTTGAGGAACCCCTTGAGCGTCACTGGTTTGAGCCCGCGTCGCGTCGGGACGGGCTTCGCAAACGCGCTGGTCGCCCCGCCCAGACCGGCGCCCAACAGGAGGCCCAGAGCGGAGGCCGCCTTCTCGAGGAAACTACGACGTCCCTCCTGGCTATCCATCGGACAATGCTCCCTTCGGTCGTGGTGACGCGGGGCTTGGCCGCCCCGCGCCGAATCCACCAGACTGCCGACCCGAACAGGACGAACGGATGACCCACATGTAGGGCCAGATGGCCAGCCAGGAGGGAGTATAGGCCGCCCCATGTTGTGTGTCAATCATGCGGACATTCAGGCGATATAGTACCGGAATGTTGCTTGGGGGACAAGTTCCCCGGCGAGATCCGTCCCCGCATCCGGCGTGATAGGATGACACGGTCTGCGCCCCCCCAGGAGACTACCCGACCGTCACCATCGCCCCGGTCCGCGCGGACTCGAAGGCCGCATCCAACACCTCCAGCACGCGCAGGCCGTCCTCCCCCGTCACGCTCGGGGGGCGGCCCTCGCGGATAGAGGCCGCGAACTCCGCCAGCTCGTTCGCCCAGGTCCGGATGTACGCGAAGCCGCTCAGCTTCGCCTGTGCGCTCGCCGGGGCCGGCGGGAGGTAGGCCGTCGGCGGCACGCTGATCTCCGTCAGGTTCGCGTACTCGGGAACCACCGTGCTCTGGACGGTCAACACGTCGCTCTCCCATTGCGCCCGCAGCCGGCCGCCGGTGCCCAGCACATCCAGCCACCCGTAGCGGCCGCCGAAGGTCTGCGACGTGACCAGTTGCCCGAGCGCTCCGCCCTCGAAGCGGATGTTGATCGTCGCCTCCGTCTCGCAGCCGTCGGGCGCGGCGCGATTCATCTCCGCCGAGACCCGCTCCGCCGGCTTGCCGACCACCCACAGGATCTGGTCGAGGGCGTGGGTCCCGATGTAGTACAGCGGCCCGCCTCCCTGGGCGGGGTCCCCAAGCCATCCGCCCATCGCCCCGATGCACTGGCCGGCCATCGCCTGCCGCACCTCCCCGATCGCGCCCGCGTCCAGCAGTCGCTTCAGCAGGATGCGCGGCGGCATGAACCGGAGTGAATACCCGACCATGAGGTTCACTCCGGCCGCCTTCGCCGCGCTGACCAGCTCGCGACCCTCCTCCGCGCGCAGGGCCATCGGCTTCTCGACCAGCGCGTGCTTCCCGGCCTGCAGCGCCTGCAAGGCCGCTGGGAAGAGCTGCCCGTGAGTCGTCGCCACGATCACCGCCTCCACCTCGGCTCGCGCCGGCAGCTCGGACGGATCGCCGCACGCCTCCGAGTAGCCGCACTCCCGCGCCGCCCGCTTCGCCGCCTCAGCCCTCACGTCCGCGCACGCCACGAGCTCGAAGGCCTCCGTCACGGCGGCCGCCTCCGACAGATACCGTCCCTGCGAACCGCAGCCGATCAACCCGAGCCCAATGCCCATCGCATCATCTCCCTGCCGTCGCCGTTCTCTGCAACTCCGCAACTCCCGCCGGGTCTTGCCCCAAACTGCCTCTTGATTCCTTCGCCGACAAGTGGGATCATGTGCGGCTGTGTGCGGTGCGGGGGCACAGACTGACGAGACGAGGAAGTGGATGAGTTTCCCCAAGAGACCCGGCGGAGCGGCCTTCTACTCGCTGGCCGCTCTCGCTTCACTACTGGCCCTGCCCTTCGGCGCGAGCCGCGGGCTGCGGGCGCCGACCGACCTGCGCTGCGAATACGACGCGAACCCCATTGGGCTCGACGAGACTGCCCCGCGCCTCTCCTGGCAGGTGAACGACGACCGTCGGGGCGCGACGCAGACCGCCTACCAGGTCGTCGTCGCCGGCAGTCTCGACGACCTGGAGCGCGATCGCGGCACGCTGTGGGACTCGGGCAAGATCGCCTCCGACCAATCCGTCTGGGTCGCCTACGAGGGCAAGCCCCTGGTCTCTCGCCAGGCCTGCTACTGGAAGGTGCGGACGTGGGACGCCGGCGGCAAGGCCTCGCCCTACTCGAAGCCCGCCCTTTGGGAGATGGGGCTGCTGCGTGCCGATGAATGGGACGGGCAGTGGATTACGGCGGCGGAAGCCGACCACCCAGCGGCGCTGGGCAGCTGGCTCTGGCACCCGACCGACGCCGGCAGCGGGAGTCGCGTGTTCCTGCGGAGGACCTTCGAGGTGAGCGGCGACATCGCGGGGGCGCAGTTGCGGCTCGCGGCGGACAACCACGCGCTCGTACTCGTGAACGGCCAGGAGATCGGGCGGCACGACGCGTGGGACTCGGTGGCCGACCTCGACGTGGCCTCGGCGCTGAAGACGGGCCGGAACGTCCTGGCAATCGAGGCGACGAACGACGACGGCCCGTGCGGGCTGACGGCCGGGTTGCGGATCGAGCGCGCAGGCGACGATCCTCTCGTGATCCTCACCGACGAGTCGTGGCGTGCCTCGGCGGAGGCGCCGGAGGGTTGGGCGACTGCGGACTTCGATGCCTCATCGTGGCCGAAGGCCGGTGTCGTCGCCGACTACGGCGCCCCGCCCTGGGGTCGCCACTACGGCGCGGGCCCCGGCTCCGTCCGCCTCCGCAAGGAGTTCCCGCTGACGCGCGACATCGCGCAGGCGCGGGCCTACGTGACGGGCCTCGGGCTCTATGAGCTGTGGATCAACGGCCGGCGCGTGAGCGATGAGGTCTTCGCGCCGGGTTGGACGCACTACGGTAAGCGGGTGCAGTACCGGACCTTCGATGCGGCTCCCTTCCTGCGCGAGGGCCCCAACGCCATCGGCGCGTTCCTGGGCAAGGGCTGGTTCTCAGGCCGCATTGCCCAGCGCCAGCCGCCGGAGGGCGGCACGAACGACCTGCGGTTCCTGCTGCAGCTCGAAGTCGAGTACGAGGACGGCTCCCGCGTTCTCCTGGCCACCGACCCCTCGTGGCGGGCGCATCGGGGCCCGGTCACCCAGAACGACTTCTACGATGGCGAGACGTACGACGCGCGGCTCGAGATGCCCGGGTGGATGGAGCCGGGCTTCGACGACTCGGCGTGGCAGCCGACCCGCGTCCTGGCTGAACCGGTCGGTCGCCTGGTCGCTCCGACCGGTCCGCCGATCCGCGTAACCGACGAGCTGAGCGCCAAGGCTGTCACGCAGCCCGCCGAGGGTGTCCACATCTTCGACTTCGGCCAGAACGCCGTCGGCTGGGCGCGGCTCAGAGTGCAGGCCGAGGCCGGCACGCGCGTTCAGATCCGTTTCGCCGAAGTGCTCAATCCGGACGGGACGCTCTATACCGAGAACTACCGCTCGGCGAAGGCGACGGATGTCTACATCTGCCGCGGCGAGGGCGAGGAGACCTGGGAGCCGAGCTTCACCTACCGCGGCTTCCGGTATGCGGAGCTGACCGGCTACCCGGGCGAGCCGCCGAGGGACGCCCTCGTCGCGCGGGTGGTGAACTCCGACCCCGAGTGGATCGGCGAGTTCGAGTGCTCGAACGAGCTCCTCAACCGCATCCAGCACAACATCCGCTGGGGCCAGCGCTCGAACCTGCACAGCGTCCCGACCGACTGCCCGCAACGCGACGAGCGGCTCGGCTGGACGGGTGACGCCCTCTGTTTCGCGCCGACCGCCTGCTGGAACATGGACATGAGCGGCTTCTTCCGGAAGTGGATCCGCGATCTCACGGATTCCCAGGGACCGGCCGGAGAGGTCTCCGACGTCGCCCCTCTGGAGAACCCTCATGGCCCCGCCTCCCCGGGCTGGGGAGACGCGATCACGGTCGTGCCCTGGCACGTCTACCTCGTCTCGGGCGACCGCCGGATCCTCGAGGAGAACTACGAGGCCGCGAAGGCGTGGGTCGAGTACATGCGGGCCCACGCGCCCGGGAACCTGTACGAGCGCGAGGGCTACGGCGACTGGATCGCGGTCGCAGGTTCGCCCAAGAAGCCCATCGGCGCTGCGTTCTACTACCTCTCGACGAAGACGCTCGCCCGGATGGCCGAGGTCCTCGACCGCGACGATGATGCCCGTCAGTACGGCCGCCTCGCCGACGAGATCGCGACGGCATTCGACAAGGCCTACCTCGACGAGCAAGCGAGCAGCTACCCGGGAGGCACGCAGACGGCGAACCTGCTGCCGCTGGCCTTCGGGATCACCCCCGCAGACCGACGTGAGGCCGTGGCCGCGAACCTTGCGCGTGACATCGAGGCCCGCGACACGCACCTGTCGACCGGATTCCTGGGCACCGCCTTCCTGATGCCCGTACTCACCGAGACCGGACACCACGAACTGGCCTATCGTCTGGCCGATCAGCGTACCTATCCCTCCTGGGGCTACATGGTCGAGAAGAACGCCACGACGATCTGGGAGCTCTGGAACAGCGACACTGAGGGCCCCGGGATGAACTCCCGCAACCACTTCGCCCTGGGCGCGGTCGGGCAGTGGTTCTACGAGGCGCTTGCGGGGATCGTCCCCGACCCGGCCGCGCCCGGCTTCAGGCGCTTCACCCTCCGGCCTCGCCCGGCCGGTGACCTGACCTGGGTGAAGGCGAGCTACGAGTCGCCCTACGGCACGATCCGCAGCGAGTGGCGCCTGGAGGGGGAGCAGTTCACCCTGGCCGCCCGCGTTCCGCCGAACACGTGCGCCGAGGTCTGGGTGCCGACGCTTGGGAAGATCGACCCGACTGTGACCGAGGGCGGCCGACCCGTGCTGCACAATGGCGCGAGCGCCGAGCCGGCCCCCGGCCTGACCTTCGTTCGTCTCGAGGACGGCTGTGCGGTCTTCGAGGCCGCCGCCGGCCGCTACGACTTCGCGGTTACCGGCCGTTAGTGCCCTGTCAGCCGGTGTAGACCCTCAACTCGCGGATGGCGCACGTTCCCGGGCGGTCCATCGTCGGGTGATCCACGGCCTGCCCGCCCGGGCCGTTCTTGCCCAGGCGAATCACCGATGGCTCGCCTGGGAAGCCCGCGCGCGGGTAGCTGTGGATCACGTCCCAGAAATCGCCGTCCACCGAGGCCTCCGCGAAGACCTCATCGGCCTCCAGGCGGATTCGGAGCCAGTAAGTCACCCCGGGTGTCGCCT
>VGFB01000086.1 GCA_016869015.1 Armatimonadota bacterium | reverse complement strand
GCCATCGGATCGACGCCGCTCATGAAGCGCGCGAGGTCGAAGTGGTGGATCGCCATGTCCAGGACCAGTGGGCTTGGCATCTCATCGCGGAAGCCGCCGAAGTGCGCGCCGAGGTAGAAGTCGCAGTTCACCGTCGTGAGCGCGCCCAGTTCCCCGGTCTGCACCGTTCGCCGCACAATGTCGTGATTGGCGTTCCAGCGGCGGGACTGGCTGACCATGTACACGCAGCCCGTCTCCTCCGCGGCGCGGACCATCGCCCGGGCCTCGTCCATGCTCGCGGCCATCGGCTTCTCGCCGACCACGTGGCACCCCGCTCGAAGCGCCGCGCACGTGACTGCGCAGTGGGCCTCGGGTGTCGTCAGATCGACCACGAAGTCCGGCCGATGCTTCGCGAGCATCGCGTCGAGGTCACTGGAGGCCTCCGCGCCCAGCCCGTACTCCTCGACCCGTGCCCGCGCCGCCTCCTCCCGCAGATCGACCACCGCGAGGACGTTGACGCCCTCCTCCTTCAGCCTCGGGAACCAGGCCCCCGAGATTCCTCCGGCACCGACGACAACCGCCGTCTCCCTTGCCATCGCAGCCGTCGCGCTCCTTGCCGTGCTTCGTGTGTCTTTGTGCCTGCCTGGAGGTCTTCGTGGTTGGCCGCTACGCGCCCAACCGGTACTGCGGGTCATACCCGAACGCCTGTCGCGCGCGGTCGATGGAGATCAGCGAGCCGCGACCTTCGATGGGCGTCTCGACGGTAGCCGCCAGATCGGGGCGGAAGCGCTCGAGGAGTCCCATCGAGAGCTCGGGGCAGCGCGTGTCGGCGGCGCCGAGATAGTACACCCCGTGTCCGGGCAGCGTCTCGCACTCCAGCGCCCGCTTCAGCCCCGCGATGATGTCGTGGTGATGCGCCCACTGGTAGAGGTCGTCGCTCCAGGCCTCCGTCGGCTGTTGCGCGTTCACGAGCCACTGCTCGTAGAGCGCGTCGTTGAACACGCCCGCGAACCGGAAGGCCGCGGTCGTCAGGCCGTAGGCGCGATGGAAGGCCGCGCAGGTCTCCTCGTTCACCCACTTGCTGAGGCTGTACGAGTCCTCCGGCACGGGCGGGAAGCTCTCGTCGAGGGGCATCTTCGTGTAGACCGGGGGCTTGCCGCTGATCCGCCAGTAGATGGTGCCAAAGGCGTTGACGCTCGACGCGCACAGGACGCGCTTCACCCCCGCGAGGCGCGCCTCGTCGAGCACGATGTACGTGCCGAGGGCGTTGTCGCGGAAGGTCCGCACGCCGTGCTCCGGGAGGCCGGTGGTCGAGGCCGCGAGGTGGACGATGGCCTCGCAGCCCTCGCACGCGCGGCGCACACCCTCGACATCCGTGAGCTCCGCCTTCACGAAGGGCAAGTCGGTCTCGAAGGGCGCCGGCTCGCGGTCACCCTTGCCCGGCAGGAAGACGGTCGCCTCCGCCGGCGCGCTCCGATCCAGCAGGACCAGCTCGTGCGCGCCCTCCAGCGCCGCGGTCAGCTCGCGCCCCAACCATCCGGTAGCACCCGTGATGAGTACCTTCATCTTTGTCGTCTTCGCCTCTCTTCCATGCTCCCCGCTCTCGTTGCCGTCACGCCTTCGTCCAGTCCAGTACGATGCCGAGGAACGGCTCGCCCTTCTCCAGGATCATGCGGTACATCTCGGCGCCGCGTGCGACCGCGTCAACCTGGTGTGTCGCCAGGGGGAGCAGCCGCATCTGCCCCTCGGCCATGAGCGCGAGCGTGGCGTCCATCTTCGCCCGGGTCCAGCCTGAGACGTAGTGTGTGGTGAGTTCGCGCTTCTGCAGGTCGGCCATGCTGGCCCAGGTCTCGGCGGGGGTGAAGCCGCTGTAGACGATCTGGCCCTTCCCGTGCTCAAGCAGGGGCGAGTACTCCTGTTGCGCGGCCTCTTGCTGGACCGTATCGATGACGAAGGCGACCTGCCCGCCTGCGTGCTCGCGAACGACCTCCGCCACGCTCTCCGTGGCGTTGTTCACGGCCAGCTCGGCGCTGTACTGCCGGGCGAGCTCCAGGCGCTCGGGCCGGTGGCCAACGAGAATCACGTTCGCGCCGCGCGCCTGAGCCGCCTGGGCCGCGCACTGGCCGATGAGACCGTCGCCGTAGACGAGACCCCAGTCGCCGGGCTCCATCGCCACCCGGCTCGCAGCGTTGTAGCCGACCTGCGCGACCACGGTGCCGCTGGCATCGACCTCATCGGCGCCATCCGGGACCCAGTACAGCTCGCTCGCGACCGTGTTCGCGACCGCGGCGTGGGAGCCCCAGAAGGAGACCACCTCCCCCTCCCACCGGCCGACGGTCGCCATGACGCGGTCGCCGACCTGCCAGCCCTCAACGTCGGGGCCCAACTCGGTGATGATCCCCACGCGCTGGTAACCGGGCACACAAGGGTAGGGCGTTCTAGCCCAGGTGAAGAGCTGCCTCAGCGCCCAGCCTTCGGTGCCGGCGCTGATGGTCGAGTAGGAGGTCCTGATCTGCACCTCGCCCGGACCGGGCGGGGGCATCTCGATCTCCCGCACCTCGTTCTGCGCCACATCGGTGAACACAACCGCCGGCGTCTTCATGGCTGCTGCTCCTCAGTCCCGGTCCTCGGCGATCCGGATCCCCACGTCGATGAACTGCCCGCCGATGGTCTGCTTGCAGTGCACGGCGAGGGTGTTGTCGCCGACCTTCAGCGCCTCCTTGAGGGCCTTCGTCGCCTCGTGGGGCACGTAATCGGTCGTGTAGCCCGCGAAGGTCGCGATCTGCTTCCCGTTCACGTAGACCTCGGCATCCTCGTCGTGGTGGATCTGCAGGAAGGCCATCTCGGCGTCCCACTCGTCCAGGCGGAACGTCCGGCGTATCCAGATGTCGTCGCCGTCCCACGTCGTCCCCACCACAGCCCCCGGAGTAGTCGCGGTCCCGAAGCCGCCGGGGCCCGTCTGCCAGGCGCCGTCGTCGAAGGCCGGCTTCTCCCAGCCCTCCGGCGGCGCCTCGGTCGTGTAGCGCCATTCCTGGGGAGCCTCCTCGGAGGTCGGGACGAGCGTGCGCCAGGCGAGCCTCATCGTCCGCGGCCCTTGCGTCTCATAGGCCGCCTCTCTCGCGTTGATGGCCTTCACGAGCGCGGGGTCGTATTTCGGTTCGCGGTCGTAGAAGTAGATGCCGTTCTGCTCCTGCTCGATGTCGGTGAGCTGCGTGTAGCAGAACCCGAACATGTTCGGGTTGTCCAGAAGCACGTCGGTGAGGCCCTTGTACCGCGCCAGGAACTCCTGCAGATCGGTCTCCCCGTAGCCCCAGCCCTCGCCGGTGTCGCGGTCGGTCTTCAGGCGGATGCCGCCGTACTCGCTCACGAAGTAGGGCTGCCCGCGGTAGGCGCTGCGCGGGTCGGAGAGGTTGTTGTTCCACGGGTCCACGCCCGTCAGGCCGAACATCTCGTACCGCGCCTTGAACGCGGCCGGGTCCTGGGTGTAGTCGTGACAGTCGTACACGTCGGTGGCGGGGTAGAGATGCACGTAGCCGCTGGTGTCGAGGAAGGGGCGCGTGGGGTCCATGGTCTGCGTCGCCGAGAGGAGCGCCTGCGCCGCTGCGGGATGATCGCCGCCGCCGGTCTCGTTCAGCGGGCACCAACCGATGAGGCTCGGGTGGTTGCGGTCGCGCAGGACGATCTCCTTCCACTCCTGCGCGGCGAAGCCGACCGCCGTTGCGTCCCCCAGGTTCAGCCCCCAGCTGGGGTACTCGCCCCACACGAGGTAGCCGAGCCGGTCCGCCCAGTAGAGCAGGCGGGGCTCGAAGACCTTCTGGTGCAGCCGCGCGCCGTTGAACCCCGCAGCCATCGAGAGCTCGATGTCACGCTTCAGCGCCTCATCGGAGGGCGCGGTGTAGATGCCGTCGGGGTAGAAGCCCTGGTCGAGCACGAGCCGCTGGAAGATCGGCCGGTCGTTGATGAGGAAGCGGTTTCCCTGAATGCTGATCTTGCGCAGGCCGAAGTAGCTCTGCACGGCATCCACGGCCTTGCCGTCGCGTACGATCTCGATCGTCAGGTCGTAGAGGAACGGCGTCTCGGGCGACCAGGGCCTGGGGTTCTTGATCGCCACGGTCGCGGTCGTCTGCCAGGCGGCGTCGACCGTTTCCTCGCCGACGACCTTGCCATCGGCCTTGGCGACCAGCCTCACCTTCGTGCCGGGCGTTAGGCCGTCCAGCTTCCCCGTGAACGCAACCCGACCGTTGTCCAGGTCCGGCACGAGCGAGAACTCCCGCAGGTACGTCTCCCCCACCGCCTCCAGCCACACGGTCTGCCAGAGGCCGGTGGTGCGCGTGTAGACACAGCCCTCGCTCTTCCCGAAGCTCTGCTTGCCGGTGGCCTGGAGGCCGGAGTTCGTGCGGTCGTAGCAGTGCACCACGACCTCGTTCGCTTCGTCCTTCACGAGGTCGGTGATCTCCAGCGCGAAGGGCGAGTAGCCGCCGCGATGCTCCCCGGCGAAGGCGCCGTTTACCCAGACGCGCGCGTGCCAGTCGACCGCCTCGAAGTGCAGCAGCAGCCGCTTGCCCGCCATGGTCCTCGGGACCTCGAAGCTCCGTCGGTACCACGTGTGAACCATGTATTCGGTGTTCCCGATGCCTGATAGCGTGCTCTCCGGGCAGAAGGGCACGAGGATCGTGCGGGCGAGGTCGGCGCCGGAAGTCAGGCCCCGCCCCTCGCCGTCGCCCGCCTCGTCGATCTCCCACTGCCACGCGCCGTTGAGGTTCAGCCAGTCGGTGCGCTCGAAGTCCGGGCGCGGGTGCTCCGGACGAGGGATGTCGTTCTGTGCGCCGATCGCAGCAGACATCAGCACCATCACTCCCATGCACATCAGCATCGTCGGACTCCCGCCCATGCTCGACCTCCATTCACCATCTCACGACGTACCGTCCAGCCCCCGCCTCCCCCACCTCAAACACCACGCGCCCCTCCTCCACGCGCGTCTCGACCGCGCCCAGGTCCGCCTGCGTGAGGGCGGCGCGGGCCGACACCTTCACCGCGGCGAGATCAAGCTTCTCGACGCCGGCGATCCCACGCACATCCAGCGCGACCCGAAACTGCCGATCGCGCGGGTAGGGGAAGACCGTCAGTCCCTCCGGCGAGCGGTTGATCTTCACCGAACCGTCGGTCGCCACCTTGCCGAAGTCGATCCACGTGCCGGTCGGGTTCAGATTCGCGGTGAAGTCGGCGCGCTTGGCCTCCAGCCGCTGGACGTCCTCGCTGATGTCGCCCAGCGTGATGCCGGTGATGCGGTCACCGTCGCGCTGCAGCACGAGCCGACCGATCAGCACCCGCGCCCCTCCGGCGTCGGGGCCCTTCAGCGAGACGCGCCCGCCCTTGTGTAGGCCGATCACGATGTCGTAGGTGTCGTAGTCCGCGGGCACGCTGATCTCGTAGGCGCCGTCGGTCAGCGTCTCGCCGGGCCGCCACTGACTCGTCGGCTTCGGGGTGGCGTGGTCCTGCTGGAAGACGATATGGTCGAACGGGTCCTTCGCCGGGTTGATGAAGTGCACGAAGCAGTGGTAGTCCTCGTCCAACCTGTCGTTGATGAGCCACTGGTACGTGAGACGGATCTTACCGTCGCCGAGGTGCTCGAAGTCGCCCAGCTTCGGCTCGATGTCCTTGGCGCCGTGGACATACGGCATGTGGAAGTACGTGCGCGCGTCGGCGAAGAGGTACTCCGGACACTCGGCGTAGTCCCCGAGCTTCCCCTCGCGCAGGGCCGTCGCCACCTCGGTGTCCGGGCCCAGGGCCAACACGCCCCACTGCGGCAGCATCCGCCCCTCAACACTCCACGGCTCGGGGGACCAGTTCACCCAGACCCGCAGGCCGCTGTCGTAGGTGATTCGCTGCCGCCAGCGGTCGTCGAGGACCAGGGCCACGCTCGCGGGCACGAACCGGCCTTCGATCTCATACTCGATCGCGGCCGCCTTGGCCGTGCCGTAGAGCCGCTGGACGGGGTGCATCAGGTGGTGTTCCTTGGCGACCCACTGCACGTTGTCGGTCGAGATGTGCCCGATGAACCCGGCGTGGCCGTACGCCATCTCCTGGGCGCGGTACTTGTCGACATCCTCCGGCGTACCGACCGTCGACCCGTACCGTGCGTCGTAACCCTCCTCGAACCAGCGCTCATAGTAGCCCATCCCGTGGTTGACCATCTGAGGGTGGAGCTTCAGCAGGTCGAAATCCAGGAAGGGCACGTGCGCCTCGCCGCCGGGCACCTGGGCTTCCACCCCATCCACCTTCCCCGCCCAGTAGAAGTGGTTCGCCCCCTCGCCGAACAGCGGCCCCCTGTGGGTATCGCGCTCGAACTGGAAGAGCTCGGAGTCGTACTGGACCTTGCTGCGGGCCATCGCGGCCATGGGCTGACCGGCCTCGTGGTCGAGCTGATGCCACGGCGGCACGCAGGTGTGCACGTCCAGGTACGCAGCGGTGGTGCCGAAACGCTCGTGGGCGAGGGGCGAGTTCTGCTTCGCGTAGCCCAGCGCGCGGTTGCACTTCAGGCCGAAGCTCTGCACCCCCGTCCCCGCGTTGAACCAGGCCGGGGAGGGCGTCCCATCGCCCCGCAGCACCCGCGCCGTCGGGTCATAGGAGGGCGCGTCGGGGTACAGGTCGATGTAGTTCTCGTGTAGCGACCAGACGTACCCGCACTGGTTGGCGGCCTTCCCGAACTCGATCATGCCCTCGTCGCCGCCGAAGTCCGGGTTTGCGGGCAGATGGTCCGGCAGCTTCACGTCATAGCCCCACCGCTGCCAGACGTGTTGGATGATCGCGACGTGGTCCACCCCGTTGTCCTTCAGTTCCCGCAGGTTCTCTGCATCGCCCTGGTAGGTGTTCTTGTGGTGCCCCCAGATGTCCAGCATGATCCGCCCGCCCAGCAGATCAAGATACGGGGAGGGGGCGTGCGGGATGTTGGGCAGCACCTCGTTGACGTTCGGCGAGACGGCCACGTAGCCGCTCTCGACCAGCGGGTTGCGCGTGCCGTCCGTCTTCGGCTCGTACACCGCCGTCCCCTGCGGGCAGCGCGAGGAGTGCGAGAGGGTCCAGTCGAGGTACCGGCATGCGAAGGCGTTCTGAGCCGCGAGGTAGCTGACCGTCGCCCGGCCCCAGTCGGCCGGCAGGTAGGGAATGCCCAGTGTCCGTCGCAGCGGCGCGCCCCCGACGCCGCCCAGGGAGAAGCTCCCGAGGACGGGCTGCTCGCACTGCGCCGCCACCATCAGGGCCTTGCCCGCAATCTCGAAGCTCCAGATGATCCGCGGGGACAACCCCTCGACCTCGTAGACCCAAGCGACGTTCAGCGCCGTGCGATCCTCAGACAACTCCACGCGTTCCGCGCGGCCGCCCCGCGCCGGAACCAGGGCCTCCGTCCCGTCGCGCGTCACGACGACCGTCGCCTCACCCCCGATCGCCGGCTGGAACGCCGGCGTATCGTCGATCTGCACGGTGAAGTCGTCCAGCGTACCCGTCCTGGGCACGTAGCGATAGACGATGCGGCAGTCCTCGCCCTCGTAGGTGAAGCGATAACCTGCGCCGTCCTCGTCGATCCGGTTCCGGTGGGGCAGCAGGTTGCTCGGGAGGCAGCTCTGACCGGCCCGATTGGCGAGGCCCGTGAGCGACACGCTCTGTGTCGCGCGATAGGCCCGGGTCGAGGTCAGCTTCTGGAGCAGTTCCCGGCGACCGGTGCTTCCTTCGCCCGCAACGATCTTCGCGTTGCCGAAGTAGCTGTAGTCCCAGCTGGGACTGTTGGCCGGTCCCGGCTCGGTCTGCAGGCGCAGAGTGACATCCTGGCCCGCGAGGTCGGAGAGGTCGAACGCGTAGTCCTTCCACTCGGCCTGCGCCTGGTGTTCGCGCATCAGTTCGCGCTCCTGACCGTCCACGACCAGGTGGGCGCTGAAGGTGACGCCGTCGCTCTTGTCCGGCATCGCGACATCCGGCCGCATGGCGATCCCGAAGGAGACCTTGATGGGCTTCACGTCCGGCAGCCGCAGCGGGTAGTCGACCCACACCTTCCCCGGCGGCACCCGCCAGGGGGAATGGAGCAGGATCGCGCTTCGACCCAGCACGCTCTCGCCCGGGAGGTACGAGATGCCGCTCGGGTCCACGAAGTGCCCGGTCCACGACGGCGGCATCGTCGCGACCTCGCCGCCGTAGGACTGGTACGCCACGGTGTAGACCCCGACGTCCGACAGCGGCGTCTCTCCGGGGGGGATCGGGACCGCTCCCTCCTGGGCGCAGACGCTGATCGGCAGGATGACCACCAGGCCGGACAACAGACTCGCGACGGCTCGCATCAGGCGCCTCCGAGGCCTCGCGAAGGGTCACTGTACCTGCGAGGCGAAGGGCATTTCGCAGCTACACCGAACGGGCCCTCCCTCACAGGCCCGCCGACTCCGGAGTTGGCCCACATGGTCCCGCTGGTCGCGATCGCGCTGACACTGTCCGGACTACCTGCCCAGGCGGCTGGGGACTCGGCTTCCGGCCGGGACTGGCGCCGCCTCGCCGACCAGAGCCTCGCCGGCTTCGACGTCCTTCCGGACGACGATGCAGACGGGTACGGTGAGCTGGCGTGGGGTGTCTCCTACGGGATGATGGCGCTGAACGTGCTGTACGAGGCGACGAGGGACACGCAGTACCTGGACCGCCAGGTGCGTGTCATCGAACAGGTCCTCGCGAAGCGCGACAGCGTCCTCGCCGAACGGCACGGCCCCGAGCGGTACGTGGACTACCAGCGAGGGCGCGTGCTGCAGGCGTGGGGCACGGGGCATTACTCGGGCGGGCGACACACCTGCTGGGCCGTGCATGCGGGCATGCTGGCCTACCCGATGGCGGAGTTCGCGCGGCTGGTGAGGTCCGGCGGGGGCCCGGCGCTGCAGAGGTACCGCGATGCTGCGGAGGGGTTCGTGCCGCAGGTCGAAGCGGCTCTCGGCGAGTTCGACGCTGAGTGGCGCGAGGGCCCGCGGCCCGGGCAGGGCTACTACGTATTCCCCGGTGGCGGCCTCCTGCCCAACAACCAGATGAACGCTCCCGGTCGGGCCCTATTCGCCTTGGCCGACGCGACCGGGAAGTCGGCCCATCGGGCCCGAGCGGGCAAGCTCGCCGCGTTCTTCCGCAGCAAGCTCACGCACGTACCGGACCGGGACTGCTACTTCTGGGCGTACAGCCAGGGCTCACCCGAGGGGCCACCGGGTTCCGGCGAGGACGTCTCCCATGCCGCCATCAACGCTCACTTCGCCTACCTGGCGTGGGAGCGCCGGGCGTCGTTCACCGATGTCGACATGCAGCGCCTGGCGCGGACGGTGACGCGCGGTGTGTATCTCGGCGAGGGCCGGTTCGCCGCGACGCTGGGCGGTACAGCGCCCAACGACAGCCTCACCGCCCAGATCGGGCGCTGGGGCTTCCTCGCGCGCTTCGATCCGAACGTCGAGCGCGCCATCGCCACCTACGTCGCGGCGCACCCCGACTCCGGCGCCCTTTCCGGGACGACCGGGGCGCTGGGCTTCGCGTACCTTCTGCGCGCTCAGCGCCTCGGTCGGCAGGATGGAGC
>VGFB01000085.1 GCA_016869015.1 Armatimonadota bacterium | reverse complement strand
GAGGCCGACCTCTATCTCAGCAACCGCGCGGCGAAGGGCTTCACGGTGATCCAGGCGGTGGTGCTGGCGGAGCTGGCGGGCCTCACCGAGCCCAACGCGAACGGCGACCTGCCGCTGGTGGACCTGGACCTCGCCCGCCCGAACGCGGCGTACTTCGCCCATGTCGACTACATCGTGGAGAGCGCGCGTGCGAAGGGCCTGTACATCGGGATGCTCCCTACCTGGGGCGACAAGGTGGTGAAGGCCTGGGGCCTCGGGCCCGACGGCTTCATCCACGCGGGCAACGCCGCCGGGTGGGGGCGTTTCCTCGGCGAGCGGTATGCCGACGCGCCCAATCTCATCTGGATCCTCGGCGGCGACCGGACTGCCGAGGGCGTCGAGGGCGTCTGGCGCGAGATGGCGCGCGGCCTGCGCGAGGGCGACGGCGGAGCGCACCTGATGACCTATCACCCCTGGGGCGGGCACTCCTCATCGGCGTGGCTGCACGGGGAGGAGTGGCTCGACTTCAACATGCTGCAGTCGGGCCACGGGGAGAAGAACGGGCCGAACTACCGGATGATCGAGCACGACTACGCGCTCGCGCCGACGAAGCCTTGCCTGGACGGCGAGCCGCGCTACGAGGACCATCCCGTCGGCTGGAAGCCCGAGGAGCTCGGCTGGTTCGACGACTTCGACGTGCGCCAGGCCGCCTACTGGGCGCTCTTCGCGGGCGCGCACGGCCACACTTACGGCTGCCACGACGTCTGGCAGTTCTATCAGCCCGGCCGCCAGCCCGTCTCCTGGGCCCGCACGCCGTGGCAGGAAGCCCTTGACCTCCCCGGTGCCTTCGACATGCAGCACGTCCGCGCGCTGATCGAGTCCCGCCCGATGCTCCTCCGCCTCCCGGATCAGGCCCTCATCGTCGGCGATCCCGGCGAGGGCCTCGACCACCTCCAGGCGACTCGCGCCTCCGACGGCAGCTACGCGTTCGTCTACCTCCCCACCGGCCGGCCCGTCACGGTCCGTCTCAGCCGGCTCGCCGGCGAGCTCCGCGCTTCCTGGTTCGACCCCCGCACAGGCGCCTCCCAGGCGATCGGCCTCTACCCCAACACCACCGACCGCACCTTCACTCCACCCTCCTCCGGCCGCGGCCACGACTGGGTCCTCGTCCTGGACGAGGCGGCGCGGCGCTTCCCGATCCCGGGGCCGTAGACCGTCTCTGAGAACGCGCCGTCGCCGTCCGCCGTTGATTCCCGGGCGGGTTTGTGGTACTCTATCCTCGTCGACAGCGCGCGGCCCCACCGGGCCGCGTTTTGCTCACTAGGGGCGCTCGTCAGGATGCTGTTCCCGTGGACCGAGGAGATCGGCATCGATCTCGGTACGGCGAACACGCACGTGTGCGTGAAGAGCGGCGGCGTGGTCGTGCGTGAGAGCACGGCCGTGGCGTTCCAGGCCGCGCGCCGGCGTCCCATCTGCTACGGCACCGAAGCCCGCCGGATGATGGAGCGCCAGGTGCCCGGGGTGGATGTCGTCCGCCCGCTCCGCCACGGCGCCGTAGCCGACTTCGACGCGGCCGTCGACCTGCTCCGCCACTTCATGCGCCAGGCCCTCGGCCGTCGACCGCTGCTGTTCAGCCCCGCCGTCGTTGTGGCCGCCCCCCTGGACGCCAGCGCCGTGCAGCGCAACGCCCTGACCCACAGCCTCCGCGCCGCGGGAGCCGGGCACACGGATGTCGTGCCCAAGGCCCTCGCGGCCGCGATCGGCGCGCGCCTGCCGGTGGCCGGGGTCGAGAGCCGCGTTATCGTGGACGTGGGCGCCGGCGCCACGGACATCGGCGTCATCAGCATGGGCGCCGTGACCGCGGGCTGCACGCTGCGGTATGGCGGCGATGATATCGACCAGGCGCTCGTCCGCGCGATCCGCCGATCCCAGGGCGTGCGCGTCGATCCTGTCTCGGCCGAGGAGGTCAAGATCCGGGTCGGTTCCGTGCATCCCGACCTCGGCCAGGACCGCGTCACGCTCAACGGCACCTCGACCAATGGTAACGGGGGTTCCGAGCCGACTTCGATCGTGGTGCAGGGCGCCTCCGAGCTGCTTCTGAAAGCCGTCCTGCCGATCGTGGGGGAGATCGCCTGGGTGCTGGAGGACCTGCCGCCCAAGCAGCGGGCTGAGGTGGAGGAGTCGGGGGTGACGCTGACCGGCGGGTGCGCGCTGTTGCGGGGCTTCCCCGAGCTGATCACTCACCACCTGGGAATCCCGGCCACGGTAGCGAAGGACCCCTTGTCTTGCACGATCCTGGGCCTTGAGTCGATCACTGCCGACCTCAGCGCCCTCACCCTCGAAGGCCGCCGCTTCGCCTCCACCTCCTGACCCCACTCCACGGGACAGAGAGACTCCGTTCCCAGGCGGTCCGAACGACGTGAACGTCTGACCGTGTCCGTCCGCCTCTCTAGAACAGACGTTCTATATCCTCCTTACGTCGTATATAGAACGTCTGTTCTAGAGAGGCGACCGGTTGCCACGCACCCCCTTCCCCCTGTGCGCCCCCCGATGATCGCCGGCTCTGTCGCGAGGGAAGGGGTCGGGTGATGGAGGCGAATCGCGTTCTGAGCCATTCTGAGCCTCGGTTTGCCTCGTTCGGCACCCTTGGTCCACTTCGGGGGTGTCGTCGCGCTGGAGGGGCCTCTACGGGCCAGCACGGGGCATTGCCTGTTTGTTGCTCGAACGGATGTTCCTATCTGAAGACCTGCCTTGGCTGTGACCGGCGCGAACGACGCCTACTCCACGAGGGCCTGGAGCGCCGTCCACGCGCCGCTCGGGTCAAGGTGAGTCGACGCGTAGTCTCGGCACAGCAGCGCCTCCGTCAGACACCAGTGGTACTTCTGCGTGCGCTTGTTCCGAACAACCGACGCCAAGGTTTCTGCACTCGGCGGCGTCTCGGAGGCGAGAGCTCGTAGGTGCCCACGGAGCTCGTTGGCCGTGGTCCTCTCCACGGTCAGCGCGACGCCGTCTTGGGCGACCTTCAGGCCGCGGGATAGCAGTAGGACGAGGAGCGTGTTCATCACCCGGTCACCCACCCAAGGGAAGAGCAGGCAGTCGTCGCCGTGCTGTAGACGCGACCGCAGCCCAAGTCCATACCGAGAGAAGGAGGCTCGGCCCTCGTTGAGCAGTTCTCGGGCGACGCTGTCCAGGAAGACGGGCACCTCCGCGGACCGGTAGACAGCCAGCATCTCTTGACGAACACGGTCATGGACGGCGGCGCCGGTGCCGCCGAAAGCGGGGGGCTGGCCGCCTGCGGCCGGAGCCACCTCAACGGTCTTCTCCTCCACGTTCACGGAGATGACCTCCCAGCGGTGGCCGGCGAAGATGATGTACATCCCCTCGACCAAGGGGTAGTCGATGGGGATGGCGCCCAGCGTGCGCATCCCCGTGATGATGCGGTACTCCTCTGGCGTGATGAAGGCGGTGTAGAAGCTGAAGTGGTTGGCGACGCGCTCTCCACGGCTACCCAGGAGCAGGGCGCCGTCGCGTTCCTGGATGAGGTCCTCCGCGCTCAGAGCGCGCAGCAGATCAGCGAACAAGGTCTGGCCAACGGCACCAAAGGGGCCCCCCTCGCACAGGGCCCGCCAAGCCTCGGTGGGCCTGACCCCGCCATGCTGAACGACGAGCGAGAGCACTTGCTGAACGAGGGTGGAGAGATGCAGTGCCCCGTCCGCAGGCGGCTCGCACCACCGAGCCACCAGCAGGTTCACCATCGCCACGGATTGCACGAGTTGTGCGCGCAGGTGGTCTTGGGGGGGGCTCCGGTCGGCTAGCCCAGGCTCGGGGACGAAGATGCGCAGCACGGCTGGCTTGCCCTCGCGGCGTCCGGAGCGACCCAGGCGCTGCCTCATGCCGGCAACGGACGGCGGCGCGCCGATCTGCGCGATGCTCTCCACGTCGCCCACGTCGATGCCAAGTTCGAGGGTGCTGGTGCAGATGACAGTCGCCGGCTTCGTCTTGTCCTTCAGCCGCGCCTCGACGTCCTCCCGGAGTTCCTTGGAGAGGCTTCCGTGGTGTGGGAAGAACTCGTTCGGGACCCGCCGCTCATCGCTGAGTCTGCGGAGCAGGTCGGCGTAACGCTCCACGTTGTTGCGGCTGTTGGCGAAGACCAGGTGGTCGCGGCCGCGGAGCTTCTGAAACAGGTGGTCGGCGATGGCCCCAACATCACTGGTGTGACTCGAGTCAGTGGAGCCTTCGGCATCCTGGGGGGCCTGGCCCACCTGAGTCTCCTCGACGGGCGACCGCCGATACCCGCGCAGGATGAGGCGCACCTCCTGGCCCGTCTCGTCGGAGACCACGAGGCAGACCCGGTCGCCTCCGTTGGGGCGCAGGTAGCCAGCGGCGAGACGCATGTCGCCTAGAGTCGCGCTGAGCCCGATGCGAGGGACCCGGCGGCGCAGCAGGAGCTCGAGCCGGTGCAGGAGGGACTGAAGCTGGCGACCGCGCTCGGCGCCGATGAAGGCGTGTAGCTCGTCAATGACCACGTACTGCAGTCCCCAGAAGACGCGGCGCAGCTTGGCACCGTGGTGGACGAAGAGGGCCTCCAAGGACTCGGGGGTGATGAGAAGGATGCCGGACGGCTCGCGGATGAGCTGGTGCTTGCGGTTGCTGGAGACGTCACCATGCCAGCGGTGCACGGGGATGTGGAGCGTCTCGCAGAACGCCGCGAGACGGTCATACTGGTCGTTGATGAGCGCCTTGAGGGGGCTGACGTCGAGGACGGCCACACCGGCCGGCAGGCTGTCGACCAGACCCGAACAGATCGGGAGGAAGGCCGCCTCTGTCTTCCCGCCCGCGGTCGCCGCCGCGAGAATCACGTCCTGCCCCGCCAGGATAGGCTCGACCGCCTGCTCCTGCACGTCGCGGAGTTCACGCCACTGCTGGAGCCAGATCCAACGCTGCACCTTCTCATGGAGCCGAGTGAAGGCGACGCTGGGCGGAGGCGTTGGCTCAGAGCTGGAGCGTGGCGAGCTCATCGCCAGCTTCCTCCTCGTCGGGCAAGGGGGCGAGCTCCGGGTTGATCTCGCCGATGACCTTTACCCCGCCGACCAACTCCTGCCAGGACGCCTGAGGGTTCTGCTCCAGGACGGCGAGCAACCCAGCGAACTCACGGATGGTCCCGCGGGGCGTACGGAAGTAGGCGTCGCCCACGCACTTCGAGCAGTGCTCCATGAAGGCCGTCAGGCCCTCGTCGGGGATCAGGTAGCGGGAGGCATCGGCACAGGCCTGGACGTGCCGCAGTTTGTGGAGCAGGACGTAGAACTCCTCGCGGGTGAGGTTCGGCAGCCGCAGGACTGGCCCGGAGTAGTCCACCAGCCCCCCGACGGCGAAGGCGTTGTCGGCCAGGCGCGACTGCAGGGCTGGGTAGCTGTAGAGGCCCTTGCGCGTATCCGTGAGGAACTCGGGGGTGCCGCCCATCAGGAAGCCGAGGCCCACGGCGACGCCTTGGAGGCTGTCGTTGAGGATGCGAAGCACCTGCTCGTAGTTTGAGCTGCGGGCCTGAGTGTTGGCCATCTTGTAGAGGTTGACCATCTCGTCCAGGCACACTAGCAGGCCGTCGAAGCCGGCGAGCCGGATGAAGCGGGCGAGGAGTTTGAGCTGATCGTAAACGTTCGAGTCATCTATGATCGTGCGCACTCCGAGGGCTGCTCGGGCGTCGGTCCTCGTCGAGAACTCCCCTCGCAGCCAGCGGACCGCGTCCGACCTGAGCGTCTCATTGCCGGTGTCGTGGCCGCGCCAGTAGGCCGCCACAACCTGGGCGAAGTCGTAGCCGCCGACCATCTCCGACAAGTCCGCCAGACGCTGGTGGATGACCGTCTCTGCGCCGACCGCAGACGACTGGGCCTCGCTGAGAGCGGAGGAGACGAAGCGCTCCACGACGCTCGGAAGCGCTCCGCCCTCAGGCTTCGAACGCGTCGCCATGTTGCGCATGAGTTCGGCGTACAGCAGGCGCGCCTGGCCACCGGTGCCGTGAAGGCGACGGTCGGGGGTCAGGTCGGCGTGAACGGTCACCAGGCGCTTCTGCAGCGCAATCGAGCGAACGAGGTAAAGGAAGAAGGTCTTCCCCGATCCGTACTCTCCGATCACGAACCGAATGCCCGAGCCGCCATCGGCGATTCGGCCAAGGTCGCCGATCAGGGCAGTGACCTCCTCGACGCGCCCCACCTGGACGTGCTGCTGCCCCACCCGCGGCACTACTCCGGCCCGCAGGGACTGGAGGATGGCGTCCCGGTCCTTGGGGCGGATCGTCGGCGTGTCACTCATGCCAGCATCTCCCTCAGGACTGTCTGGCTGACCTCGATCGGGTCGTCACCCTCGCAGAGCAGTTCCTCGCACGCCCCGAGGGCCGCGTCGTTGAGGGTGTCCAACGCTCCGTCGGGCAGCACGCAGCACTCAGCCGCAAAGCCGTCAAACGCAGCGCGGTCGATGGCCGCGTGCCCTGCCAGCCGGCGAAGCAAGGCAGAGTGCACAGCATCAAGCCCGGCCACGCACGGCATCTCAGAGACGTCTTGCGCCACTGGGCAAGGCGCCGGCTCCTCCTCGACGAAGATGCCGTCGAGCACAACGGCGAGGTGCTCGGTCTCGGCCAGTGTCGCGCGGACCCGCTCCATGTCGAGCGTGACGGTAGAGGCCTCGCCTTCCGGCGGCGTCGATGGCTGCGGAACTGCGAACCGCGAGGTGGTGGGCTGTGGCGCGCAGACAGTAACCGGCTCAGAGGGCGCGCCGGAGGCCGCGAGAGCGTGGATGTCGCTGTGGACTTCATCCGGGTCAAGTCCGATCAGCGGGTAGATCTTCGCGAGCGCGGCGACCTCGGGGGCGGCGATGACGCCGTCTGCCCCCGCCACAGCAATCAGAAGCCTGCCCAAAGCGTGCCGCTGTTGAGGGCTGAGCGCCTCGGCGTGTCGCTTGAGGCCGGCCAACCCGGGCTTCGTGCGGACGAGCCAGCGGACGTAGGCTCGGAGGCGCTCCCGTTCGGCGGAACTGAGTCGGGCGGTCGCCTTCAGGTAGGCGACGAGTTGCTCGTGCTCCGCGTCGCTGACCTTGCCGTCCGCCAAGGCCAGCGCGATGAACAGACGCAGCACGAACATCGCGGCGAGGTAGGACTCGGTAGGGGCAGCAGGGGAGTGCTCCGGGAGCCGGAAGAGGACCAGCGCATCCCCGGGCTTCGGAGCGGCACCGCCAAACCGCACATCGGGCTCCATCCCGTACCCGCACTTGGCCAGGGCCTGCGCAAGTCCCACCGCGTTGCGCTTGCCGAAACGAGCGCCGTCCGCGGAGGGCCACCGTTCCATGAGGCTACCAGCTGTGATGACCGTCGTCGCGGACGCCCCGAGGAGCTCATCCAGGGAGGCGCGCAACGTGGCGACCTCGTCAGAGCCCGTCTCGGCGACGAGGTCGCCCGGTAGCAGGGCGGCCGCTGCCAGCGTGCCGCGGCCTGTGGGGTTGCGGCCCAGCCAGCGGGAGTAGGCATCGAGTTCGGTCTGGCACTCGTCCACTATCTGTGCGATCTTCCGGAGGGGCGCGGTCTGGCGCGTGACGTCCGGCAGGGCGCCCATCTCGACGGTGATCTCGCCGCCGAACGTCAGACTGGCCGGGTGGTAGGTGAGCTTCAGCAGGCTCTTGTTCGGGGAGATCCTGAGCCCGTCGCCGGACCTACGTGCGTACCTGAGTCGGAAGAGAACGCGGAACTCAGCCTGGCAGCGCGTGGCCGGCGTGCGGAGGTACCCTTCGGGGGTTGCGCAGTACCAGGCCAAGGCCCAGTTCCAAGGGATGGGCTGCGAGGCAACCACCATCTGCGCGAGCCCCACTCTCAGGCAACACGTCGCCTCGCGGCCAACCTGCTCCAGAGGGTCGTAGCCGCGCACCGGGTCAGCTGACAGCGAGGCCTGTGCGAAGTCCAGCAGGCCCTCGGCGTAGCCGCGGAATGAGCCAACTGCACCGTACACGCCCAGCAGCCGTTGGACTTCCGCCAAGAGCGCAGGAGTCTCAGCGGCGGCTTGCGCCGAGTTGCGCGCATCGGCGAGGATGCGCCGCTCAAGCCCGTAGAAGTACAGGAACACATACCCGATGTAGGTGTCCGGGCTATCCCTTCCAGTCGCCAGCCAGTCCAGGTAGGCAGCACGGCATTCGCGCGGGATACCGTCGTAGGAAGGCCAGTAGCCCATGCCCAGGCCGGTGACGTCCGGGGCGGCGCCGACGGGGAGCGCCGGGTCGATGAGCGCGGGCTCCGTCTGTCCGTACCGGCCCACCGAGCGAAGGCCCGACCCAACATAGACCATCCCCCCGGCCATGCGGCGGCCCGCGACGGTCACTTCCCGGCCAGCCGGGAGCCAACAGCCGTCAGGAGTTGCGGCAACCGGGAGCGGGGCGCCGACCTGAGTTAGCGGTGGGGCGAAGACGGGCGCAGGGACCGGAGCGCGAGGGGCCGCCGCGACGGGTGCCGAGGCCGTGCAGTGATCGACGTGCGTCGGGGGCGCCTGCATGAGGGCGTGGGCCTGCAGGGGGGACCAGCCCGCTTGAATCAGGGCAGTCCGGATCTCCGCGTCCCCCCGACCTTGGGCCCGTAGGGCTTGGACGTACAGTCGGGCCTCGTGGCTCGCGACGGGCGGCGTGTCGAGGGACTGAGCCCGAGCTGTAGTGGTTCGCCCCCCCATGGCTTGGCGATAGACCCACCAGAGGGACCAGGCAAACCCAGCTATGAGCGCGAGCACCAGAAGCGTGACCACTGTCCCCCCTGCCTCTGGGCACCGTGTTCGCCGCTGCTCCCGCTCAACCTCCCTCAGCTGGCCTGTGGGCGTGGCCAGGAAGCTCGGGGCACCAGGGCGAAACCTGTCGAGAGAAGTGCGTGTAGACCCCTCAGGAGCCTGCGCGAGCGATGCCGGTCAGCGATGAGCGCCTGGCACAGCAGGCGTTGCGCGGGGAGCCCGACGCGTTCGATGCGCTCGTGCGGCGCTACTACCCCCGCGTGCTGAGCCTCTGCCGCAAGCTGCTCAACCGGCGCGAGGTCGCGCACGATGCGGCCCAGGAAGCGGTGCTGCGGGCGTACCGGAAGCTGCACCTCTACGACCCCTCCCGCCGCTTCTCCGCGTGGCTCATGACGCTGACCGCCAGGGTCTGCGTAAGCCACGGGCAACGAGAGGGCCGCGAGGCCGAGCCGTGGGAGGCGATCGGCGAATCCGACGGCTCCGTGCGCGACGACGCCGATGGGCCCGTAGAGACCACCGAGAAGGCCGAGGTGGCGCGGAGAGTGGCCGATGCGGTGCGCTCGCTGCCGGACCTGTACAAACCGGTGTGTCTGCTCCGGCATGTGGAGGGGCTGAGCTACCCGGAGATCGCGGAGGCGACGGGTCTGCCGATCGGAACCGTGAAGATCCACCTCTTCCGAGCGAAGAAACACCTGCGGGCGGCGCTGGAGGACCTGGCGGGGTAGGGCTGGGCATTGAGCACTGAGTATTGAGCACTGAGCACTGAGCATTGAGTATCTGGGCTATCTGCTTGACTCAGGTTGAGGCTCCTTGGGCGGCTCAGGCGTGGCATTCCCGCCGAGGAGCTGGTTGAGCGGGACAGGATCGA
>VGFB01000084.1 GCA_016869015.1 Armatimonadota bacterium | reverse complement strand
CAGGCCGGCGGCGCTTCGTGCCGAAGACGATGTGGTAATAGAGGCAGACGAACGACGCCATGCCGCATCCTCCAGGTTTGCGGCGGCCCAAAGCGACCGTGGCAGGGCGAACCTCAGGGAACCCGGGCGCCGTGAGTCGACTCGCCGGGGCCAACGCACTCCCGACGAACCGCCTTCACCCACAGGCCGGGGGAATCCTGCCAACGTCCGAGTTGTCGTGGGTCGGCTCGCCAGAGGCAGGCCGGCACCGCGGGGTTGCCGGGGGAGGGCAGAACACACCTCGGCGAGCCGCCCAGGGAGGGGGGCGGCTCGCCGAGTGGGGTCGACAAGGGATGCGGCTTACGCGATCTCTTTGAAGTTGTCCTGGCCCGCGCCGCAGACCGGGCAGGCGTCCGGGACGGCGTGCACGGTGTTCCCGCAGACCTGGCAGACGTAGATCGGCTGGGCGGACAGGTCGTTGCCGGCCTGCACCGCCGCCAGGGCCTCGGAGTAGAGCGTGTGGTGGACTTCCTCGACCGCGAGCGCGTTCGCGATTGTCGTGATGGCCGGGTTGTTGCCCTCGTCCTTCGCTTCCTGGAGGAACTTGGGGTACATCTCCCTGAACTCGAAGCCCTCGCCCTCGATGGCGGCCTCGACGTTCTCGGTGGTGGAGCCGACGCCCTTGAGCACGCGCAGATGGGCGTGTGCGTGGACGGTCTCGGCGTCCGCCGCGGCACGGAACAGCTTTGCGACCTGAGGGAACCCCTCGCTCTCGGCCTTCTTCGCGAAGGCGAGGTACTTCCGGTTCGCCTGGCTCTCGCCGGCGAAAGCAGCCTGCAGGTTATCCTTGGTGGGCATCCGCTGAGCTCCTTTCGGTGGGTCTGCTAAGCCGTAGAACACACGGTTCCCCACCGAATCTCCCGGCAATCCGATCAATCCTCGGCGGGCCATTCGGCCTCGCGCTCCTCGACGAGATGGCAGAAGCGATCCCACTCGAACTCGCGGCCGGAGATGGGGCAGCGCAGCGTCACCTTCCGCTCCGTCACACCAACGACCAGCCAGTCTCCCGCCCGCGGCCCGCTCTCGATGCGAAGCTTCTGCCCCTCCGCGAAGGGGTATGGCTCGAAGAACGCGACCTTGTCCATGGTACCGACCCTCGCCTCCGTTTGGCTTCCAGTTGGGCGTAGGGCTCCATCGTACCTTCCGGCAAGGACTCCACTGCGCGGTCGGAGAACCTGCCGGAGAGAGCATCACGCCTCGAGGGCTCCCATGCACCCCGACCAACTCGCGAAGAACGCACCCGGCAGGCTCGTGAAGGTCGGCTCGGGTGGGGAGGCCTTCTGGCACTTCGTGCCGGATCCTCTGCCACCGAAGCTGACCTACGGCCTTGCCTTCGCCCGCGAGCTCGCGGCGGCGGAGAGGGCGGTCGGGCGGCTGGCGGGACTCGGGCAGGCTCTGGAGAACCCGCAGCTCTTCGTGCACCCCTTCATCCGCCAGGAAGCGGTGGCCTCCTCGCGGATCGAGGGCACAGAATCGGACCTCAGGGACCTGCTGATCTACGAGGTCTCCGGTCGACCGCGGCCCGGCGGCCCGCCTGAGGCGGACGTCCGGGAGGTCCTGAACTACGTCCACGCCTTGGAGTACGGTCTTGCTCGGCTGGACAGCCTACCGGTCTGCCTCCGGCTGGTCCGCGAGGTGCACGAGCGGCTGATGGCGGGCGTGCGCGGCCGTTCGCGCGAACGGGGCGAGTTCCGGACGGGACAGAACAGGATCGGCGGTTCGAGTGCCCGCACAGCGAGGTACGTGCCGCCGCCCGTCACGGAGATGGACGGGTGCCTGCATCAGCTGGAGAGCTACCTTCAGGAGACGGGCCCTGATGACCCTCTGGTCCGGCTCGCGTGTATCCACTATCAGTTCGAGGCCGTTCACCCCTTCTGGGACGGCAACGGCAGGATTGGCCGGCTTCTGCTCGTGCTTCTGACGGTTCACTGGGGGCTGTTGAGCCTCCCTCTCCTCTACCTTAGTGCGTTTTTTGAGGAGTACCGCAGGGACTACTACGACCTGCTGCTTGGGGTCAGCACCGATGGGAGGTGGGCCGAGTGGCTCCGCTTCTTCTTGAAGGCCATCGAGGTGCAGTCGCGAGACGCGCTGGAGCGAGCCAAGAGCCTTGAGGATCTCCGGAGACGCTGGCGCGAGCTCTTCCACGGCACCCGCGCTTCCGTGCGCCTGCTGCACTTGGTGGACAGTCTGTTCGAGAACCCGTACCTCACGGTCCGGGACGCCGCCCATCGGACGGAGGTCACTTACGCTGCGGCCCAGCAGCATGTGCGGAGGCTGGCAGAGGAGGGCGTACTCGAGGAGGTCTCGGGCGTGCTGAACCCGAGACTGTATGTAGCCGCCGAGGTGCTCTCTTGCCTGCGTCGGTGAGGGGTGTGACTGACCAGGGGATTCGAGTATTCCTTGCGGTGCGACGCCCACATTATAGTTACCGCCAGTAACCTATAATCCGGAGAGCACCCTCGTACGTGTGCATCAGTCTGCTGGCACCCAGCGCTTGGCCGCCGCTCGCCCTCCGCCAGCTGAGCCCCATAGGCGCACCATTGACCATCGATAGGAACGGCATACAACCCAACCTCCTCTTCTTCTTCACCGATCAGCAGCGGTGGGACACATGCGGCTGCTACGGGCAGGCGCTGCCGGTGACGCCGAACCTGGACCGCATGGCCGCGGAGGGCGTGCGATTCGAGCACGCCTTCACGTGTCAGCCCGTCTGCGGGCCCGCGAGATCATGCCTGCAGACGGGGAAGTGGGCGACGGAGACAGGCTGTTTCCGGAATGACATCGCGCTGCCCACCGATGAGGTCACCCTGGCGCACCGCTTCAGCGAGGCCGGCTACGAGGTCGGCTACATCGGCAAGTGGCATCTGGCCTCCACGGGAGACAGCTACAACTTCCGGAAGCGCGCCGTGCCGCCCGAGCGCCGCGGCGGCTACACGGACTACTGGCTGGCTTCGGACGTGCTCGAGTTCACCTCCCACGGCTACGATGGCTACATGTTCGACGCGGAGGGAAACCGGCGCGACTGGAAGGGCTACCGCGTCGATGGCGTGACCGACTTCGTGGTGGACTACCTCCGCACCCGCGATGGCCGGCGGCCCTTCTTCCTGTTCCTGTCCTACATCGAGCCGCACCACCAGAACGACCATCGGCGCTACGAGGGCCCGATCGGTTCGCAGGAGCGCTGGAAGGACTACCAGGTCCCCGGCGACCTCGTCGGGACCGAGGGCGATTGGCGCGAGAGCTACCCGGACTACCTCGGCTGCTGCGCCAGCCTCGACCACAACCTCGGCCGCGTTCGCGGCGAACTCGCTCACCTGGGAATGGCGGACAACACGACGATCCTGTACACCAGCGACCACGGCTCACACTTCTGCACCCGCAATGCCGAGTACAAGCGCTCCTGCCACGACGGCTGCCTGCGCGTCCCGCTGGTGGGGTGTGGGCCGGGCTTTACGGGCGGGCGGGTGATCGAGGATCTCGTCAGCCTCATCGATGTCCCGCCGACGCTGCTCGCCGCTGGGGGAATCAAGACGCCCTCGACCATGAAGGGAAGGCCGCTGCAGGGCCTCGTGGACGGCAGCGCGACCGACTGGCCGGAGGAGGTCTTCGCGCAGATCAGCGAGAGCCAGGTGGGCCGCTGCCTCCGTACGCGCCGGTGGAAGTACTCCGTCTCGGCCCCCGACAAGCGCGGCTGGGCCGGTATGGATAGCGACACCTACGTCGAGGAGTACCTCTACGACCTCCAAGCCGACCCCCACGAGCGGCACAACCTCGTGGGCGATCCCGGCCTCGCGGATGTACGGGCCCAACTCGCGCAAACACTGAAGCGGAGGATGGCGAAGGCCGGGGAACGGGAGCCGGTGGTCCGGCCGGGGACGTGAGCCCGGCGATCGTCTTCGCACCGGAGGTGTGAACATGCAGCCCGTCGCAAGCCTGGCCATGTGGGCGCTGTCCATCGTCGCTACCGCCGTTGTCACCCGGCTGTTCGCGCGGTGGTACGCAGACCGCCGGGTGCTCTCGTGGGCCGGCAGACAGTGGGAGATCGGTTGGGCTGAAGACGCCTCGGAGATGAAGCTGCTCTATCGCGACACGCCTGTCGCACGCGTGGCGTGGGCCGGATTGCGCATTGAGAACACGGGAAACCGAGCACTCCGCTCGAGGCACGAGCTGCTGTCGCCGCTTGTCGTACGCCCACCGCAGGGCGCACGCCTGCTGTGGGTTGATGTGGCAAAGCAGGCCTGCGACGCGGTCCGGGCCCGCGTCGAGGGACAGAGCGAGTCGGAGGCAACCGTCACGTTTGCCGCGCTGAACCCGGGCGAGTGGTTCATCCTCCAGATAGTCCATGACGGCTTAGATGCGAGGATGCCCAGACTGGAGGGGCGTCTGATTGGGGCGAGTGTGGTGCCCGCGGTCCGATGGGACCGTCTGGCGAACACAGCGCTGTGGTGGCAGGTGGTGATCTGCGGGGCGAGCGTCGCCGCTATGGTCGGGGTGACCTTCTGGGCCATTGCCGCCCGCATAGCCGAACTGAGAGGCGGCGAACCGCCCATCACCCCCATCGCCGTTCTCTCCCTCATCGTCGCTGCTCTGACGTGCCTCGGGGGGTTCTGGCTCGCCGAGAGGGTCCACCACGCGGCGAACGCCTACTGGCGCGCCGTCGCGTTCATCACCGGTCGCCTCAGACCGCCCTCGCCAGCCGCCGACGCCGAGAGTACCGCGGAAGAGGAAGGCGGGGACGGAACGGCGCCCAACGACGCCTCGGCTGTGTGAGTGAGCGGGCAGAGACCGGGCGCCCGACGTACTGCGATGCTCGGGTGGACGGCCAAGTGCGGTCTCCCGAGTGCCCCGACCCCTCGCTGTGACTCACTCCAGCCGCCAAGAAGGGACGTGTAGGATGGCTGGGGACAGGGAACCATCATACCGACTGCGCGTATACCTGGACACCAGCGTGTTCAGCGCCTACCTGGACGAGCGGATGCCGGAACGCCGGCAGCTGACCGCCGAGTTCTGGTTGCGCCTGCCGGAACTGCGGGCCTGCACTTCGGTCCTCGCCCGTGATGAGCTGTCCGACACTCCTGACGCTGGGCGGCGGCACAGGCTACTGGGCCTGCTGGAGGAGGTTGTTGTGCACGAGGTCACTGCGCAAATGCGCGGCCTGGCATCCGAATACGTGAGCCGCGGCATCTTCACTGAGGAGCAGTTGGACGACGCGACGCACGTAGCCGTCGCCCTGCTGACGGACCAGAGCGCGCTGGTCTCGTGGAACTTCCGACACCTCGTGAACCGGAGACGACGGGCAATGATCGAGGGAACAAACCGCGCTCTGGGCCTGCCGACCATCGACATCGTCTCACCGCCGGAGGTGTGACATGGCTGACGCGAGGATGTTCGCGTGGGAGCACGTGGCTGCAGAGGCCGGAATCACGCCCGGGCAACTGGCCGCCATCGAGCGCGCAGTGAGACAGGAGTTCCCTCACGACGACATGCTCTACGAGCTGCATGTGCTACGCGCGTGCCGGGCCATACGGTCCGGAACCTGCACCGTTGAGCAGATCCTCCGGGACCGTGAGCCTGTTGAGCAGGCGTAGTTGCCCCGTTCACCGGTCCTGCAGGCGCGGGACCGGTGCCACAACCCGGCTTCACTTCTCCGTCGCAATCCCGGAGAACTGGGCTAGCGCCCCGCCGTTGCTGACCGTGAACCGCACGTCACTCGCGCCGTTCGGGATGACCACCGGCACGCCGAACTGGTCGGTGCCCACCGTCGCGAAGCTCTCGCCGTCAGTCGAGAAGCTGACCTCCACCCCACTCCCCTCGCCGGCCGCGCGGCCTTCGTAGACGAGGAAGATCGGGCCCGAGGGCCGGTGCACCTTCGGATCCCCCGTGAGTGTGGCGATGTCGCACGTCAGCGTGGCCGGATTGCCGTCGGCCGTCTGCACGACCTCGTACTCCCAACCCACGCCCCACCCCAGCACCCGCGCCCGGACCTCGCCGCCCTCCAACCTGCCGGTGATCAGCGGCGTTGTGAAGTCCTCAACGCAGGTAGCCACCGGTCGCCGACCGGGCTCCGCAACGAGCTGCAGCAGCGTCCCTTCGCCGGGCGCCAGCTCGATGCTCGCCCGAAGCAGCGCGTCGTCGCCCGAAGTCAGCGCCGTATCCGCCTCGCGCTTCAGGTCGCGCAGGCCGCTGAGGCCAGGCAGCAGGGCGACCTCGCCCGTCGTCGGCGCATCCGTGTTGTCGTTCACGACCGCCGCGTACAGGTTGCCCGCCCCGTCTCGCAGCGTGCGCGCGTGGAGCGGCGGCTGCGCAAACGCGATGGGGAACGGGCTCAGCCGCAGGCCCTGCAGGAGCGGCGCGAGTTCCTGCAGCGCCGCGAAGTCCTCCCCCATCGCGGTCAGTTGCGGCGTCGCGCTTGAGTCTGCGTTGAGCAGCGCGGCGGGCTGGCCCGTGTCGACCGTCTCGGTGGTCTTGGGGAAGGGGTTGTCCTGCGGCTGGCCCGGCGGGCTGTCGGCCGTGCGGTCGTTGCCGGGCGGGAAGAGCACGAAGTATACAACGCCCCGCGCGCCGTTTGCGACCGCCTCCCACGTCTGCCAGCGCATCTCGCCCACCGTTGGCGTCCGCCAGTGCAGGTAGCACCCCGGCTGCGCCACGCAGTGCCCGTCCGCGCCGTAGTGCCAGTCGCCCCAGATCTCGTTGTAGCACTGGGGCATCATCCAGAACGTCTTCCCCCGCGCCTGGCACTGCTCGCCGAACGCCTGCGCGCACAGCCGGTAGTACGCGCGCGAGACGGGCGCCGGGTTCGGGCCGTTGGGGCTGCCGTCGGCGAAGAAGGGGTAGATGTCCGAGGTGATGATGCCGAAGTTGGTGCGCGCGATCGCCGCCGGCGTGTCGCCGCGCATGGTGACCATGATCGTCGGGTGCTGCGGGTCCAGACGCTCCAGCTCGGCCCGGATCGCATCCAGGTACGAAAGCTCCCACGCGCGCGGCTCATCGATCAGCACATACCCCCCGAAGCCCTCGACCTCCGCCAGCCGCTTCACGCTCTCCTCGGCGCACTTGAGGGCGAACTCCGGCGTGCGGTTCTGCCGCCACCAGATCACCGGCTCGGGCGTCCCGACCACCACCATGTCGTGTTTCGCCGCGAGCCCACACAGGCGGATCAGGTCGTCCGTGCCGATGTTCACCACCCAGATCATGTTGCAGTGGTGCTCATGGTGCAGCCGCGCGAGCACCCGGTCCTGGTACTCCCACGGATCGAGCCCGGCCTTCTCCGCCAGCCACGCCACCCGCTCCTGCGGCCAGTAGGCCCCGAGCGGGAAGAGGTCGGCGGCACGAGCCGCAGGAGCGAGGAGCGCAATCGGGACGAGCGACAGCATGGGTCTCACCTCCGGATCCGCCGTCGCCTCCCTCTTCTCCCACGCTCCTCTGTCGCCCTCCGAGCAGGGCATCGCGAGCGCACGGGGAACCGGGAGGGAGCAGCCGGACCCCCTTCATCGGCGGAGGCCCTCCAGATGGCCGAACGCGCTGCTCGGACGGAGATGGAGGCCGTGTTGCAGGCCGCGGAGCCGGTCACGCGCTCGGTCTGGTTGATGGAGCGCGCCGGGGAGCGCCTCGGCCTGCCGGTCGAGCACATCCACGAGCTCGTGGCGCCTCAGGAGGTCACTGTCTTCCGCGTGCCCTGCAAGATCCTGGGGCAGGTCGTCAACTTCTGGGGCTGCCTCGCACTTCACAACTCGGCGCGCGGGCCCTTCAAGGGCGGCATCCGCCTCGCGCCGGATGTGACGATCTGGGAGACCACCGAGCTCGCGCGGCTCATGACGCTCAAGTGCGCGCTGTGCGACGTGGAGTTCGGCGGCGGGAAGACCGGCATCCGCGTCGACATGGCTCGGATGTACGAGCGCTTCGGCCGCACGCCCCGCGATCTGGCGTTCGAGAAGATCATCTCCCTCGACGCCATCGAGTACTTCGCCCAGCAGTATCGCGATGTCTTCCTGAAGCACCACTACATCCCCGCGCCCGACATGGGCACCGGCCCCGACGAGATGGCCTTCATCTACAACGAGACGCTCGACCCGGCCTCGGTGACGGGCAAAGCCGAGGGCGTCCACGGTTGGCTGCCCGGCCGCAAGGAGAGCACCGCCGTCGGCTGCGCCTACGTGACGCTCCGGGTGTTGCAGGAGACGCTGGGTCGGGATCCGGTCGAGGCAACCGTCGCCCTCCAGGGCTTCGGGAATGTGGGCCGTCCGCTCGCCCTGGAGCTGGCCTCGGCCGGGGTTCGGATCGTGGCCGTCACCGACCTCTACGGCGGCACGCACCACCCCTCCGGCCTGGACGTCGATGGTCTCCTGGAGCACTTCGGCGAGACGGCGACCGTAGGTGGCTTCCCCGGCGGCGAGCCGATCGACAACGCCGGGCTCCTGGCGCTGCCGGTGGACGTGCTGATCCCGGCGGCGGCGGGCGACGTGATCACCGGGCCGGTCGCCGGGCAACTGAGAGCGCGCTGCGTCGTGGAGGCGGCCAACATGCCGACGACGGTCGAGGGGATGACGGTCTTTGAGCAACGGGAACTGCCCGTCGTGCCTGACATCCTCGCCAACGCGGGCGGCGTAATCGCCTCCATGCTCGAGTACTCCAGCTCCCTGTCGGCCATCAAACCGACGCAGACCGAGGTCTACGACATCGTGCGCCGCAAGATCGGCGAGAACTTCGATCTCGCCCGCTCGCTCGCCGCCTCCGAGAACCTCAGCCTCACCCAGGCCTCCGTCGAGCTGGCCGTCCAACGCGTCTACGGGGTCATGAAGGGCCGTCGGATGATCTGAGTGAGTTGCGGGGCCGCGCCCCTGCGGCTCCGCGAGACCGCGCCGTCGCCCGGCGCGGTACACCGGAACGGGGGTCCTGCATGGAACGCTACCGCGTGGGTGTCGTCGGCCTGGGCCGGATGGGCAGCACGATCTGCGAGGAGGTCGTGGGCTACGAGGCCTTCATCCTCCCTTACTCCATCGCGGGCGCCTGCGCAGCAAGCGACCGCCTGGAGCTCGCGTGCGGGTGCGATCTCCTCCCTGAGAAGCGCGAGGCCTTTCGTGAGCGCTGGGCCTGCGCCGCGCTCTACGAGGACTTCGGCGAGATGATCCGACGGGAGGCGCCGGACCTCGTGGCCATCTGCACCCGCGCCGAGAACCACGCCGACCTTGCGGAAGCCGTGGCCGACTCCGGGACGCCGATGATCTACCTGGAGAAGGCGATGGCGTGCTCGATGGCCGAGGCCGATCGAGTGAAGGCTGCCTGCGAGCGCAACGGGACGCGGGTCAATACGGGCGTCCTCCGGCGCTTCGGAGACCACTACCAGGCGGTCCGCCGACTGGTCGCCGACGGCGCCATCGGCGAACCGCGCGCGGTGGTGCAGCTGTCCGCGGGCACACTGCTCCACAGCCACATCCACGCGGTGGACTTCGCGCTGTTCATGCTCGGCGATCCGCGCGCGGTCCGCGTCCGTGGCGAGCTTGCCCCGCGCAACCTCGTCATCGAGGATGGCCGCCTCGACCATGATCCGCCGGCGGTCTACCAGATCGAGTTTCAGACGGGCGCCGAGGCCTGGAACGTGCCCCACGGGAACTACGACGCGGA
>VGFB01000083.1 GCA_016869015.1 Armatimonadota bacterium | reverse complement strand
TACCCGGCGCGTCGCGGCCGGTCGAGCATCGCGTTGCCCTCGTCGCAGTTCGCGAACCGCTCGGCCTTCGGTTGCCACTTCAACACCTCGCCCACGCGCCCCACGTCCCGCGCGATGTTCACGAGGTAGCAGATCGTGCTGGCCCGCTGCCCGGCCTCGAGGTCGGCGGTGCAGCGCTTCCGGCTCCTGATGCAGTCGACCCAGTCCTGCACGTGGTACTGCGACTCGTCCTGCTGGTTCTGGCCGGGGTTGTCGGGGGAGGTGATGATCTCCGGCGGGTCGCTCCAGAGCTGGTTGCGTTCGATCTCCAGCGTGCCCTTCTCGCACACGAACGTCGCGCCGAGCCCGTGCAGCCCCGCGTTCGGCCGGCGGTCGCGGGTCAGCGACAGCTCGACCCCGTTCGCGTACTTCATCCGCACCTTGGCTCGCGGGCCGATCTGACCGGCCGGGCCGCCCTCCCCGTACTCGTTGCCCGGCGCAACCGGCTCCTCGAGCACCACCTCGACCGGGCCCGTATCGTCCGTCCCCAGCGCCCGCTGCACCTGATCGTAGGCATGGGCGCCCCAGCCCGTCACCCCGAAGGACAGACCGCCGCCGTCGTAGTCCCACCATCGCATCCAGCCGCGATGGAGCTGGCTGTGATACGGGCGCAAGACCGCCTGGTTCGTCCAGAGGTCCCACCACGCTTCGCTCCCGCCGGCGGGCAGTGGCTCGCCGGGTTGGTCGGTCCACCTCTCGGGGCCCAGGAAGTTGGGGGCCAGGACCGTCTGCACCTTGCCCAGCGCGCCGCTCTTCACCAGGTCGCTGGCCCAGTTGTTGATCGGCATCGACCGCTGCTGCGTCCCCACCTGGGTCACGCGCTTGTACTCCCGGGCGGCGCGCACCATCTGACGCCCCTCGGGAATCGTCAGGCACATGGGCTTCTCGATGTACGCATCCATCCCGGCCTGCATCGCGAGAACCGTCACCCACGCCCGCGCATGGGTCGTGGTCACGACCATCACGCCGTTGAGGTTCTCCTTCTCACACATCTCGCGGAAGTCGAGGTACGTCTTCCAGCCCTGCCCCTCGCCGACATCATGCACGAACCCGCCGATGGCCGGCTCGAAGCAGTCGCACACCGCCGCGATCCGCACCTCGGGAATCAGCGCGCTCGTCCGCGCCATGTACCTCGCCCGACCGCCCAGCCCGATGATGCCGATGTCGACGCGGTCGTTCGGTCCCGGCCGGCCGGCCTGGGCCAGCACGCCGGACTTGATGATGTACGGCAGCCCCAGCGCCGCCGCCCCGCCCTTGAGGAACTCCCGTCTGCTCCATCCGTGCTGATCCATGTTGCGCACCTCGCATGCCCCAATCGTCCGTCCGGTATCGCGCCCCTTATCCGAGGGAGCGCGTCGCCGTTTCCGTCCACTCCGTGGCCGCACCTCCCCCGGGGCCGGGGGAGGAAGCCTGCTTGGCCGGGGCGAAGGAGCCGCGCGCGAGTGCAACCGCCGGTCCGCGCATGGTGATCGCATGGAGCAGTTGGCGCATCTGTCCGTCCGGACGAACTTCGGCCCGACCGACTGGGCGATCGTCGTCGTCTTCCTGGTTGGCTCCACCGTCCTGGGCATCTGGGCGATGAGGTACATCCGGGACATGGACGACTACGTGGTGGCGGGCCGGTCGGTGCGAACGTACCTGGGCGTGGCGTCGATGATCGCCTCGGAGCTGGGCCTGGTGACGGTCATGTACTCCGCCCAGATGGGCTTCACCAGCGCCTTCGCCGCCTTCGCCGTGGCGGTCCTGGCAGCCGTCGCCGGGTTCATCGTCGGGCAGACCGGCCTGATCGTCGTCCCGTTGCGGAAGATGGGCGTGATGACGATCCCCGAGTTCTACGAGCGTCGGTTCGGCCGCGACTTGCGGTTGTTCGGGGGGCTGATCCTCGCGGCCTCCGGCATCCTGAACATGGGCATGTTCCTCAAGGCCGACTCGATGTTCGTGACCAGCGTCATGGGGATGAACTCCGACACCGAGCTGAAGATCGCCATGACGCTCATCCTCGCGCTCGTGCTGCTCTACACCTCCGTCGGCGGGATGATCTCGGTCGTGTTCACCGACTACCTGCAGTACGTGGTGATGTCCGTCGGCCTCGTGGTCACGTCGATCCTCCTCATGCTGCACTTCGGGTGGGGCAACATCATCAGCGCCGTCGCCGAGATCAAGGGCGAGGCGGGCTTCAACCCGTTTCTGCCCGAGAGCGGGCTTGGCCCGTCGTACCTGGTGTGGATGCTCTTCCTGGGCTTCATCAGTTCCTGCGTGTGGCAGACCTCCGTCATGCGCGCGACCTCGGCCGAGAGCGAGACGGTCGTCCGGCGCACCTACTCGTGGGGCTCCATCGGCTTCCTGGTGCGCTTCCTGATCCCGTACTTCTGGGGCATCTGCGCGCTCGTCTTTGTCTTCGGGAACCCGGAGCTCAAGCGCGTCTTCCTGCCCGCGGGCGGGGAGGTCGACCCGAGCCTCCAACTGCGCGCCATGCCCATCGCGCTGAGCAACCTCATGCCCGCCGGCTTCATCGGCCTGTTGACCGCCGGAATGCTGGCCGCCGCGATGTCCACGTACAACACCTACCTCCACACCTGGAGCGCGGTGCTGACGCAGGACGTCGCCTCGCCCCTCGCCGGAGGCCGGCTGTCGTCGAAGACCCGCATCCTCATCGCGCGGATCATCATGTGCTTCGTCGCGCTCTTCCTGCTGATCTGGGGGCTCTGGTACCCGCTGGGCGAGCGGCTGTGGGACTACATGGCGATCACGGGCGCGATCTACTTCACCGGCGCCTTCGCCACGCTCATCGGCGGCATCTACTGGAAGCGCGCCAGCCGCGCCGGCGCCTATGGCGCCTTCCTGTGTGGCTTCCTGATGCTCGTCGGCCTCAAGCCGGTGCAGGGGCTGCTCGGCGTCGACTGGCCGGGTCAGTACGTCGGACTCGCGGTCGCCGCCCTGGCCTGTATCGCGATGGTGACCCTGTCCCTGGTGTTCCCCGATCCGCCGTCGGAGGAGGGCTAGACCATGCACGACTTCTGGGTAAGCTGCTGGACGGCCGTGTGGTTCATCGGCCTGACCGTCTTCTCGGTGCTGTCCGTGCTGGTCATCTTCTTCGGCGGCCACGACCTCACAGCCATGCTCAAGTCCCTCTACGAACGCCACCAGGCGCAGCAGGCCGCCGAGGAGGCCGCGGCCCGGGGCGAGTTCCCGGACGCTGGACTCCCTCCGCCCCCGCTCTCCTCGTAGGAGCGGTCTCAGCCGCGAGACGTGGACTTGCGACGTCGCCGGAGACAGCGCCCTTCAACCGAAGCCCGTTCTGGTGTACAATGGGCGCATGGCCCTCAAGGACTTCCCTGAGTTCGCTCACGTAGACCGCACCCACATCTGGGTCGGGAAGCTCTCCGACCCCGACCCCGCCATCGCCTACTGGCACTCCAAAACCCCGCACGAACGGCTGGCAGCCGGGGAACTCATCCGGCAGGTGCTCTATGGGTACGACGCCGCTACCGCCCGACTTCCGCGACCTGTTGCAGTCTCTGAACGACCACGGCGTTAGGTACCTGCTGATCGGCGGCCATGCGGTCATCTACCACGGATACGTTCGCTCGACGGCCGACATGGACGTCTGGATCGAGCCGGGCGCTGACAACGCCGCCAAGGTGGCGGCTGCCGCGCGAGACTTCGGTCTGGACATCCCCGACGTGACAACCAGCCTATTCGCGGACCCCAACACGGTAGTCCAGTTCGGCTATCCACCGTTCCGCATCGACCTCCTCACCGACCTTGCCGGGCTCACCTTCGGGGAGTGCTATGAGGCGCGGGTCGTGGACGTACTCGACGGCGTGGAGGTGCCGATCATCGGCCTGGAGCACCTGAAGACCAACAAGCGCGCCGCCGGGAGGCATAAGGACCTCGCCGACCTGGAGAACCTCCCCTAGCCACCGATGCAGTAGACGTACCCATCCGCCCCCTGCAGCAGGACTGACGCTTGCCCGTTGCCCGTCAGGTCCGCGACGGTCGGTGGCCCGATGGTCGCCGGCAGATCGAGCTTCCACTCCATCCGCCCGGCCGTCCCGGTCTCATCGGCGCCCAGGCAGTAGAGCGTGGTCCCGATCGTGACCAGCGCCTCGTCGCGCCCATCGGAGTCGATGTCCGCCGAAGCCGTTCCCGCGCTCGTGCCCGGCGCGAACCCTCCCAGCGCCCACTTCACCTCGCCCGTTGCCGCGTCATAGCAGCGCGCGCCGTCCGGATACCCGATCCCGAGGGCCTCCAGCCTCCCGTCGCCGTCCACGTCGCCGATGGCCGGGAGCGCGTTCGGGCTCACGTCCGGTGCGTCCCACCAGGCCAGCGACCCGTCCGCGCGCACGAGGCCCGTCAGCGAGGCGCGAGTGGTGGCGAAGAACACGTCCATCCCCCCGGCTGCCTCGAACTCCCCGGCAATCGGCAGCCCCCAGTAGATGTGGCTCCCTCGCACCTCGGGCCAGAGCGCCGGCTGCGCGATGAGGTCCTCGCCCGTGGCGCCCCGCAGGATGTAGAAGAGGCTCGGATGGAGGGAAGCGGCGTCCTCCAGCCCGTCGCCGTCGAAGTCTGCGATGGCGAAGGGGGTTCCCCCAACACCCCGGTTCTCGATCTGCCGCGCCCGCCGCCACAGCTCCCGCCCGTCCAGCCCCAAGAGCACGCCGCTCTCCTCGCTGTGCATCATCGACCGACGCACGGTGAACAGCACGTCCATCCGCGCTGAGTCGGTGAAGTGGCCTACCTGCCACAGAATCAGCCCGCCCATGTTCCACACGGGCGCGTGCCCGGCAATCCCGGGGAAGTCGTGATGCCACACCTCCGGGGACTGCCCCCCAAGTTCCCTCGCTACCAGCCTCGCGCACCCTTCCGGCGACGCCGTCGCATGGAGCACTTGTCGCCCCCCATCGCCGCGCAGGTCGGCGATCACCGCCCCGCGCGCCTCCCACGGCCAGTTCGTGCTCTGCCCGCGACCCGCAATCCGCCACAACTCCCGCGGCTGCCCCTCGTGCTCCTCCAGCGCCACCAGCTCCTCACCCGCCCCCTGCGCGACCACCACCGGGCGGCTCGTCGAAGGGTCGCGCGCCACGACCACCGTCCCGGCCGCGCCCCCGCGCGTCACGGCGGCCACGGGCCGTGCGGTTCCGCCGCTTGCCGCGAACTCCCGCCGAACCTCCGCCGAGCCCGCGCTGCACGCCAGCAGGCCGCCGTCCTCGGCTAGCCCGACCGCCTCCAGCCGCTCTCCGGCCGGCCCGCCCATTACCTCGAAGCCGCTGTCCGTCCACCGCGCCACCGTCAGCCGATCCCCATCGCCGTCGCGCTCCCGCAGCGCCACGTGCCCTCCACGCATCATCACCTCCCGCTTCCCGAGCGTTGCGCAGTTGTTGGTGTTGCCCGGGCCGGGCGGCTCCCACAGCGCCCAACCCGTGCCGACCCGCTCCCACAGCGTGGTCGTCTCCCCGCCCTGGAGCGCGCGCACCCGAATCGTGCCGATCTCGGGCGCCTCCGCACCCGTCGCCGCCACCGTGAGCAGCTCCGCCGCCCCGTCGGCGTTCACGTCGCGCACGCCCTGCAGACACTCGTCGGGGAGGTCCGCCTTCACCTCGCCCGTGAGACCCTCGTGTACGGTGATGTGCCACCGCCCGTCGCCCCCGTCGTTGTACGTGCAGACCACCACTTCCAGCCGCCCGTCGCCGTCCACGTCGGCCGCCGCGGTCGGGTTCACGCGCAGGATCTTCTGCGGGTCCGAGATGTCCGGCTCGATCTCCCGTTGCCAGAGGAGTGCGAGCTTGCCGTCCCGGTACCCAAGCACATCCACGTGTCTGCAGAAGTCCGCCATCACGACGAACTCGCCGCGCCCGTCGCCCTCGAGGTCGTATGCGCCGAGGAACCCGTAGCTGCGACCCGCGGTGAACCGGCAACGGTCCTCGATGGCGCCGGTCCGCGCATCGAGGATGACCAGCTCGTACCAGGGGAGGAACGCTATCTCGAGGTTGCCGTCGGAGTCGAAGTCGCCCGCCACCGCCTGCGAGATGAACAGCATATCGATGGGCGGCGTCTCCCACGCCTGACGCCATTCCCCGCCCTCCCACGCGAAGCACCGCGCGCGCACCGGCTGCCACTGGCCGTTCACCGTGGGTACGTTGAAGCCGCTCTCGAAGACGACCCTCTCCAGCCCCGGCCGCTCCGGCAGCGCGTCCACGTAGAGCGTATCGCCGGAGGTCGGCAGCGCCTGCCGCTGCCCGCCGACCTCGCCCATCGGCTCCGGCAGTCGCCAGCGCGGCTCGGCTGCCGGTCCTTCCCCCTCCACAGTCCCCGGATCGACGCTCAGCGCGCCGCCCTCTCTCCCGGGCTCCCAGGCGACGTACACATCCGTCGAGCCCGCGAACTGCCGCCATCGAACCCGCGGCTCCCGGATCTCGCCCCTCACCTCCGCTCGCCCATCCAGCCGCCCATTCCCCCGCTCGCACGGCCACTCCCCAGGCAGCGGGAATGAGGCGGCTCGCACTGCGCCCGATGCCAACGCCAGCCACGCCACGCCTGGGATCATGGGCCTTTCGTCCTTCCTGGGCGAGGTGCAAGGTCTTGGCTCAGCGCCTGAAGCGTACTTTAGCCAGACTACCAGGATGCCCCCCGCGCGGCAAGGCGCATCCGCGCCCGCGCGAGGCAGGCGAGTCTGCCCCACGCGTCGAATCCGAGGGGCAAGGTGTGCCGCAGCGGCCAGGTTCCTGGAGGCGCTCGATGCTCGAGTTGCCCGCAGTGTCGGCCACTGGAGGAGATGAAGCCATGCGCCTTAGGCCACTGGCCGCGGGACTCGGTCCGGCGGCGGCGTTCCTGGCACTGTTCAGCGCGCTCGGCTCGGCAGACGTGATCCTGCTCGACGAGTACTGGGTGCCCGACATCGTGGTGAACGAGGTCGAGGTCGCGGAGATCGACACGCTCGAGACCGGTGAGGCGAAGGACGCCCAGTCGGGCGAGTGCAGCGCGCTGTTGACCAACGAGACCGGCTGGCCGAACGTGCGCTTCCGGAACGGGGCGTCGCTGCGGCTGAACGAGGTGCCGGCGGGCGAGTCCGACGTGAAGCTCTGGTACCGCACGGACGCCTGGACGGGCAAGTGGACGTTGGGGATCTGGGCTTACCGCTATCAGGTGACCGAGCGGCCGATGGACGTGCTGCAGGCGGAACTCGACGGCGGAGGCGCCGGCGGCACGCTGCTCGCCGATGATGAGTGGCACGAAGCCAAGGGCATTCTGGTGAAGTCGCCGGAGTACGATGCCGTGCCGGAGGACAAGCCGCTGACCATCTTCGTGTGGCTCCGCCCGACGGACGGTTGGGGTGTGCCCCATCACACGTACGTGGACCGGATCGAGATCGACGTTGTGACGGACGAGACCCCCCCGCTCGAGGCCGCCCGGCGTGTGCGGCCAAACCCCGGCGCGCAGGCTGCCGGCGAGGACTGGGTGTGGTGGGAGGGCGAGGACGCGGTCGAGCACACCTTCCCGCCCGGCGGCGCGTACCTGCCCCACAACGTGCAGGAGCAGGCCGTGCTCTCCAACGGCGCGTGGCTGCAGTTCCACGGCAACGAGGGCCAGGGCGCGAAGTGGGAGCCGGTGATCCCGGAGGCGGGGCGCTACACCGTGTGGTGTCGGGGCGTGGTGTACGAGGAGCCCTTCCGGTGGCGGTTCGGCGTGCAGCCGTGGCAGGGCTGGGACGGGAACCAAGAGCCCCTCGACGTGCAGCTCTACCGCGGAACCGACGACGAGTGGGACGTGACCGACGCGTGGTCTCGGCTGGGAGAGGTCGACCTCGCTGTTGGGAAGCAGACCTTTGAGATGGAGACCTCGCCGGGACTGCTGTCCTTGGCGCTCGACTGCTTCCTGATCACGAAGAACGACTTCACGCCGCGGGGCTCGAAGAAGCCGGACGAGCCGTGAGGCGCCGCTCCCTCATCCGCCGAACCGCCGCCCCGACCAACACGAAGCCTGCCACAACCGCTCCCATCAGCAGGTCTGGCGCCAGTGCCGCACCTATCGTGTGCCACGCTTCGCCGACCAACCGCGCCCCGCTCGTGACCGCGTGGGCCACAACCAGCAACGCCAGAACGCTCGCGCTCCCGTGGAGGGCCCGCGTCGCCACCGGCACTTCCTCGAAGACCGCCGTTCGCTGCTTCATCTTGAGCCCTCCTCCCGCATTCGCTCCTACCTACTATATACCGTAGTATATGCCCGGCCAAGCGTGATGCCTGTCACCTTGAGGATGCACGCGGGCTTCCGGACGCGTCCGTTTGCAGGGGCGCGTGTCTGAGGGATCGAAGGAGAAGGTGAGACCGCCAACCACGTTCACTGGGTTTCGGTTGTGTCGTTCCGTGCCATTCCCCCTCCGAAGGAGAGGGCAGGGCTGGTAGGGCTTGGTCGCCATCCCCGTGCAGAGGAGCCGCCCCATGCCTGCCGCCGCCACCTCGGCTCTCATGGCCCTCGGGTGGGTCGCCTCCATCGCCGCGAATGGCCTGACCCAACCCGTGAGCCCAACCACCCTTGAGACCAACCTCGTGGCCGAGGTCGCTCTCACCTCGGCCAAGGCCTACGCGAACCCCTTCACGGACGTGACGCTCGACGCCGTCGTGACGCCGCCGGCCGGCCCGCCGCTCCGCGTTCCGGCCTTCTGGGCGGGCGGCGACCGCTGGTGCTTCCGCTATGCCTCGCCGGCGCCCGGCCGGCACGCGTGGCGCACGGAGTGCTCTGACCAGGACAATCGCGGTCTGCACGCGATCTCCGGGCAACTCGACCTGACGCCCACTACGGACACGAACCCCCTCTTCCTCCACGGGCCGATACGCCTCACCGATGACGGCCGCCACTTCACCCATGCCGACGGGACGCCGTTCTTCTGGCTGGGGGACACCTGGTGGAAGAACCTGTGCAAGCGCCTGACTTGGGAGGACTTCCAGGAACTCGCCGCGGACCGCCGGGCCAAGGGCTTCACGGTGGTGCAGATCGTCTGTGGGCCGTACCCCGATGAGGGGCCGTTCGAGCCGCGCTGGGAGAACGAGGGCGGGATGCCCTACGAGACCAGGGACTTCACCCGGGTGGACCCCCGCTACTTCGACTTCGCCGACCGCCGGATCGCTCACCTGGTCTCCGAAGGGCTCGCGCCGGCGATCGTAGGCGGGTGGGGGCGCAGCGACTGCGACGCGCTGGCGCTCGCCGGGCTCGACGGCCTCCGGCGTCACTGGCGTCACCTCATCGCGCGCTACGGCGCCTATCCCGTCATCTGGATCATCGGCGGGGAGTCGCAGGGCCCCGAGTGGACCGAGGTGGCCCGGTTCGTGCGGAGCGTGGACCCCTACCGCCGCCCAGCCACCTTACACCCTCACCGTTCGGGCCGCGACTCCGTGACCGACGAGACGGTGATCGACTTCGACATGCTGCAAACCGGTCACGGCGACTGGACCGCCGCGGCGGCCGCCATCCCTCAGCTCCAGGCGGCACATGCCCGAACACCGGTGATGCCCGTGGTCATCGGTGAGTACTGCTATGAGGGCCACATGCAGACCGCCTTCCAGGACGTGCAGCGCTACGTGTTCTGGGGCAGCCTGCTCAGCGGCGCGGCGGGGCTCACCTACGGG
>VGFB01000082.1 GCA_016869015.1 Armatimonadota bacterium | reverse complement strand
GCGACGGCCACGCGAAGTGGCTGAAGTACGCGGCGCTGCGTCCGGAGTATCTGTCGATGGAGTCCGGCACGTACACGCCGAATCCCTTCCCGGTCCCTGACGTCAGCGAGAACTGAGCCGGCCACACGGGAGACAGGAGAGTGCAATGACCAACCGGCGGATCCACACACTGCTTGCGGTGATCCTGTGCGTCATCCTGATCGCTGGGGTGCTGAGCCTGGTCGGGTGCGGGAAGAAGAAGGAGAACAGCCAGGCCGAGGGCGAACGCCGGATCGACGATCCCAGCGACGTGATGAACCAGGTGCGCTCGGAGAACGCCAAGATGGGCAAGGCGGGACCGGGCGGCAGCCCGGCCTCGGGCAAGTAGCGGCAGCTGCACGGGAGCGTCAACCGGTCGCTGCTGGACATCAACGTCGCCCCGTAGTCGCGCCGGCGATGGCGCGGCACGGCTCGGCGCTGGCGGTGGCGCCGGGGACTTGCCCCATCGGAGGTCTCGATGTTCCTTGCGCTGGCCATAGCTTCCCTGCCCTTGCGGACCGAGGCGGCGGTTGAGCCCCAACCGCTTCCGGAGGGCGTGCCGGACACCGGGATCAACGTCCTGCTCGATTCCAGCCATCAGTTCAGCTTCTTCGGCCACTGGGGCTGTCAGGACGCGCTGCGGAACGCCGGGCATCGCGTCACCGGCAGCCAGGCCTCGCTGCACCGCGCGCTCGTGGCGGGCACGCCCGTGCGCGTGCGCGAGCAGGGGAGCCATGCGTGGGGCACTCTGCGACCGTTCGTGCAGTTGCCGGCCCCGGACCTCGATGTCGTGTACACCTACCAGCACGCCGAGTATCAGCCGTACCTCGATGAGGAACGCGCGGCGCTGCGGAGGTTCGTGGAGGGCGGCGGGGGCCTCGTCGCCGAGGCCTCTGCCCCCAGTAGTCCCCTCGCGCGGCTGCTGGGGGAGTACGGGGCGCGGTTGGTCGCCGACGCCGCCGAGGTCTCCCCCCGGGGCGAGGCGACTGTCGAGGGGCTGGGGGGGTTCGATTTCCCCCGCAAGTGCCGCGTGGCCGAGTTCAGCCCGGAATGGCGCGTGCTCCTCGGCGACGGCGCGACCCGGGGCTGCCTGGCGTCGCGTGACCTGGGCGACGGCATCATCGTCTGCCTGACCGAACCCCAACTGCTGCACCGGAAGACGGACGACGGGGACCGACCCAACGGCGAGTTGCTCTCCTGGATGGTGACGCAGGCCGCCGGGGGAGGGAAGACGCGCGACGACGAGCGGCGCGTGCCCTGGGAGTACGGGGGACTCGGGGGCGCGCTGTACCCCGACAACGAGACGGTCGTCGCGGGGGTGCGCGTGCTGTACTCGGACAACCAGCTTCCCGGGCACCTCGAGCTGGTCCGGACGAAGGTCCCGGAGGTCCTCGACCGGCTGCAGAAGATGCTGCCGACGCCCCCCAACCCGGGCGAGGCGTACTACATCAACCTCGCCGCCGGGGACGGCGGAGGCTGGGCCGAGAACGCCGTCACGCCCAAGATGGCCGGCACGATCTCGATGGACCACAACGGCATCCTCAGCGTGCTGGCCCACGAGCTCGCGCACACCATGTACGGGCCCGAGGCGACCGACGGCACGCCCGGCTGCGGCCTGCCCGGCTGGTTCAGCGAGGCCCATGCCGGCTGGTTCCAGCGGAAGATCGGGCGCGACATGGGCTTCGGTCAGGGCTGGCCGTACCACAGCCCCGGCCTTGCCAAGGCCGACCCGCTGCTGAACGCCGTGGACCTCGCGAACGTGAAGGACGGGCAGATGGGCCTGGCCTGGGAGAAGGCCTGGCTGATCTGGTCGATCCTCGACGCGCGCTACGGCGCGGACTGGTACCCCAAGTGGCTCGGCCACGTGCACCGCAAGTACAACGACCCGCAGCGTTCTCTCTCGATGGACGAGTACCTCGCCTCCGTCAGCGAGAGCGTAGGGGAGGACGTGGCGCCCCTCTTCGAGCGCTTCGGGACCACTGTGACCACCCGGACAGAGCTGCCCCCAATCGGGGCGAAGTAGCCCCGACCGATCGCGACAGGGGAACCCCTCGCGCGCGCCGAACGTACCCTCCGACACCCCACGCCGCCCGGAGGTCGCGCCATGTACACCTCCCTTGAGATCAAGGGCTTCCGCTGCTTCAAGCACCTCTCCATCCCCAAACTCGCCCGCCTCAACCTCATCGGCGGCAAGAACAACACCGGCAAAACGGCGCTGCTGGAGGGGGTCCGGGTTCTTGGCGGCGTGGCGTGGGACCCGGCTGCAGTCCTGGGAGACCTGTACTACCCCCGAGGCTTCGGAGAGGGCGAGGTCGCGGCCCTCGGTGCCTCGGCTCTGGCTGCCAGTTTGCCTGAGGGAGCGCCGATCGCCTTCGCGGGGCAGGCCAGCCCAGTCGGTTGGCCGGCGTCCGTGACTCTGAGCAGGACTCCGGGCGGCCCCTGGGACTTGGGCATCGAGGTGGATGGCCACCTCCACGCGGCTGTGCAGTTCGGGCCCCTCATGGGCCATCACGAAGAGGAGGCCCCGGGCTGTCGGATTATCCTCGTGCCAAGCCGTGACCGGTTCACGAAGGCCCGCATGTCTAGGCTCTTTGGGGGCCTTCAGAAGCGCCGCAAGACGGACCTCGTGCTCAACGCTCTCAAGCGACTCGAGCCTGCCGTCGAGGCCGTGCAGATGATCATGATCGGGGACGAGCCTGTACTCCACCTGGATCTTGGGGGACCGGAGTTGTTGCCCGCACCCTTGGTCGGTGAGGGGATGAACCGCGTCTGCGAGATCGTCCTTGCCGAGGTCGCTGCCGCGAGGGGCATCCTGCTCGTAGACGAGATCGAGAACGGTCTACACTACAGCGTGATGGCGGACGTGTGGCGCACCGTGGCTGACACTGCCGTCGACCTCGACGTTCAGGTCTTCGCGACGACCCACAGTCACGAGTGCGTGGAGGCGGCGTATGCGGCGACTGAGGGGATGCCGGAGGACACGTTCCTGTACCACCGGCTGGATCGGGTCGGCGATGACATCGAGTGCCAAACCTATTCGCCGCGGGGACTTGAGATCGCGCTTCAGACGGGGAATGAGGTCCGATGAGTGTAAGCTACCGAGACACAAGTCGGCCGATCGGCAATGAGGCAATCCTGGTCGTCGAGGGGGATGACGAGTTCCACCTCCTGATCAGGTTGCTGAAGCGCGAGGGCCTCGAAGGGCGGATCGACATCCGGCCGCCCTACCAGGGAGTCGCGGAGTTGGGCGTCTACCTCCCGGAAGTGCTCGCGAAGACCTCCGGATTCCGCGACGTGCGGCGCCTCGGTGTGCTCCGCGACGCGGAGGAGGGCGGCATCGAAGACGCGCTCAGGAGCGTCTCCGCGGCGCTGACTTCGGTGTTCCGCTCGGCGAAGCTCACGCACTGCGGTCGGTTCGAGACGGTCGACATCGGCCCACAGCAGAGGGTGCATGTCGGGGCGTTCATCTCCGTTCCGTGCCTCGAAGGCCTCTGTCTGGCCCCAGCCCGTATGGGGGCCGACCCCGCGATGCCCTGCGTCGAGGCGTACCTGGAGTGCCTTGCCGCCCACGTGACGGACAGCACCCAGGCGCAGCGTCTGAAGCGGCGGCTCTACGCTTTCCTGGCATCGCGGTCCGATCCCCGCTTGCGGCCGGGACAGGCTGCCGACGCCAACTACATCGACCTCTCCGACCCCTGCTGGCAGCCACTGAAGGACTTCCTCAACGAGCTGGCCGGCGGAGAATCTTGGCGAAAGGACTCCACCCGATGCTGATGGTGATCGTCTTGGCTCTGTCCTCTGGGGCGCTGTCCCAGGGGGCGCGCGTTCACTCGGTGTGCGACATCTCGCATGAGTTCACGTTCTACATGGACGGGCGGTTCTGGGCGCAGTACATCGGCGAAGCGGGCGGCGCGGATGCGCGGAACTGGGGCACGTTGCACAAGCTGAACCTCGACGACGCGAACCTGCTGGTGCTCAGCAGCGGGGCGACTCCGATTGAGTACGACCCGCGCTCGATCGAGCACGTGAGGGCGTTCGCGGAGACGGGCGGGGCGGCGGTGGTTCTGGCCGACTGCGTGGGCTACGCGCCGGAGCAGCCCTTCCACATTCAGCGGCTGGCCCAGGCGTTCGGGGCGACGTTCACGGGCGAGAAGGCCGAGGAACCGCTGAGCGCCGATCCCTCGCTGGGGGCGGAGAAGCTCGAGTTCTACGGTGGCGGCACGCTGGCGCTGGAGGGCGAGTGGACGGTCCTCATCCGGGATGCGCGGGAGCAACCCGTGCTCGCCCGGCGACCGGTGGGGAACGGGTTCGTGCTGGTTGGCATTCGGGGCCTGTTCGGCCATCAGCCCGATGCGAAGGACCCGATCAACGCGCAGTGGGTCAAGCCGCTCCTCCAGGACCTTGTCCGGAACAAGCCGGTCGATCCGGCCCGACCGCCGCAGGGCCAGTGGGCGGAGCTTACGAAGGCGATCGGCCCCCTCACGCTGGAGTACACGGAGGGCACGGAGTACATCGCTGATGCCATCGCGGCCGAGTACTTCATCGTGAAGGACGAGCTGATGACGGTCACGGGTGTCCCGCCCTCGCCGGGGACGCTGACGGCCCTGCTGATGCTGCCCACGGGCGGCGGCGGGTTCTCAAGCGGCGCCCGCATCGGCATCGGCGCGTGGTGGGGCGGCTTCCCTGAGAACCGCTACCCGATGATCGAGCTGATCGGTCATGAGGCTGGGCACTCGTGGGTGTTGCCGTATCCGGAGCCGGTCTGGAACGAGCCGATCGCGACGTACCTGGGCATTCAGGTCGGCAAGCGCCTCGGGATGCCGGAGGCTCAGCAGACCCTCGAGCGCACCATCGCCCGCGCGCGCGAGCACGATCCGGAGATGGACAAGCTGGACCTCCTGGCGCCGGACGCGCCGAATGCCGTGGTGTGGGGGAAGTCGTTCTGGCTATTCGAGCAGCTCGAGGCGACGCACGGGCCGGGGGCGATGGCCAAGTACTTCCAGGCGAAGCGACGGCTGCTGCAGCCTGGCCGCGAGCGGTACTCCCTCGACGACTGCGTGGCCGTGTGGAGCAACGCCGTGGGTGAGGACCTCTTTCCGTGGTTCCGGGGCTTGGGCATCACCGTGGATCCGGCGCGCACGGACGTGGCCTTGCCGGCGAAGCCCTGACCGGGGCCGAGGGGATGTGTTTACCGTTTGGTGACCTCCGTTTTTCAGGGGCCGGACGCCGGAACGCGGTAAGAAGCGATTCAGAGACGCGCAGACGGTCAGACCCCTGAAGCCGGAGGACAAGCAGAGATGACACTCCTCATCGCCATCGGGATCGTGCCCCTGGTGTTGGTCGGTCTGACCGGCGTCTGCGCATGTCTCTCAGGGTGCTGCTGCACGGATCGGGCGGCGCTCCTGGCCGCGGACGGACCGGCCCAGGCGGGACTCACCTCCAGCGTGCCCAGCGTCAAGGTCTCCTGACTGCCGGATCTGGCCCGCCTGGCCGTAGCCCAAAAGGGACCGCGGTAACCCCCCAGGCCGCGGTCCCTTTGCCGTTCTCCCCCAGAAGGTGTCGCGCCGGTCGCGCCCGAAGTGGGGGGCATGAGCGGCTACCCCTTCCTCTTCGGATCGCAGTACTACCGCGCGCCGACGCCGGATCCCGCTTGCTGGGACGACGACCTCCGCCACATGCGCGACTTGGGGTTCAACGCGACCAAGTTCTTCGTGCAGTGGCGGTGGTCCCATCGGGGTGAAGAGCAGTTCTACTTCGAAGACCTCGACCGGCTGATGAATCTGGCGCACGAGCACGGCCTCGCGGTGACGCTGAACACCCTCCTGGACATGTCCCCTCTGTGGCTGTTTGACAAGCACCCGGACGCCAAACAGGTGAACGCCTCGGGGCAGGTCATTGAGCCCTACACCGTCGCGCACCGTTCCATCGGCGGTCACCCGGGGCCCTGCTACAGCCACCCGGGCGCCCTGGAGGACCGGCGGCGCTTCCTGACCGAGGTCTTCGATCACTTCGCCGCGCACCCGGCACTCTCGATGTGGGACGTATGGAACGAGCCCGAGCAGTCCTTCCAGCAGCGGACTCCCGACCTCAAGACCCTCACCTGCCATTGCCCTCACTGCCGCGTGGGATTCCAGCAGTGGCTTCAGGCCAAGTATGGCGACCTGGCGCGCCTCAACGAGGTGTGGGGTCGCTGCTACGAGGCGTGGCAGCAGGTGGAACTGCCTTACACGGGCGGCGGCATCACCGACTTCGTGGACTGGCGGGAGTTCCACCTCGACGTGATGACCGAAGAGGCGCGCTGGCGACTGGACCTCGCCCGGACGCGCGATCCGGATCACCCGGCGTACCTGCACGTCGTGCCGAATGTGATGACCTGCTTCAGTGCGGTTACCTGCGTGGACGACTTCGCCCTCGCGTCGCATTGCGATCTGTTCGCCGCGAGCATGAACGCCGGCCCCGCCACCATCGCGCAGGTCGTCTCGGCGGCGCGGGGCAAGGTCTGCTACAACGTCGAGAGTCACCTGAACTTCGGTAGCGTGGGGATGCACCAGCGGCGGCTCGGCCTGCCGGACTTGCTCGCCGACTGGTTGCCCCAGATCGGGCTGGGGATCAAGGGCTTCTTGTTCTGGCAGTTCCGACCGGAGGTCCTGGGCGCGGAGTCGCCCGCGTGGGGCGTTGTGAAGCCCGACGGGACCGAGCGCCCGGTGACCCGCGCCGTGCGCGAGTTCGGCTGGCGGCTCCGACCGCACGTCGAGCGTCTCCTGCGCGCCAGGCCGGAGCCGCCGGAGATTGGTGTCTGGAAGAGCCGGAAGAACGAGCTCTTCCACTTCGCCGCGCACGACTCCCTGCAGAGCCTCGTGGAGAGCGTCGAGGGCTATCAGAACGCGCTCTACTGGAGCAGCTATCGCTACCGGATCGTGTCGGACGACATGCTCGCCGCCTCGGACCTGAAGGGGCTGCGAGTGCTCATCATGCCCTCGTGCTACTACCTGACACAACCCGAGGCCGACGCCCTGGACGCGTGGCTGCGGCACGGCGGCTCTCTGCTCTGCGAGGCCCATCTGGGCGGCTACGACGGCACGACGGGCCGCCACAGCCGCCGCGTGCCCGGTTGCGGATTGGCCGAGCGGTGGGGTCTGCGCGAGGTGGACAGCACTTCGTCCTATCACCTCCGACTTCCCGAGCCGCAGGCCTTCGACGGTTCCGTGCCCGAGGACGTGCAGAAGGCCCTCCGCGACGCGGCCCTGCAGGGGGGACGGTTCTATCCGATCCGGCTGCGGGACGGGAGCTACGTCTGGGGCGCCAACCGGTACGCGGCGCTGGAGAGTGATGACGTGGTGGTCGAGGGTTCCTTCGATGGCGTCGAGGCGTGCATCCTGTCCAAGCGCGTGGGCGAGGGGCGGCTCATCTACTGCGGCACGAACCTGGGCGAGGGCGCCGTGCGGGACAGCGCGTGCCTGGAGGCCTTCTTGCGCCGCGTGCTGACGGAGGCCGCTGTCTCGCCGACCCTGGGCGCCGCGCCCGAGCGCCCGGGGACGGTGCACGTGGATGCGCTGCTCGACGGCGATGAGCCCGCCTTCCTCGTCGTACTCAGCCGCGCGGCCGAGGCCCAGAAGCTCGAGCTGGACGTCGGAGGCGTGTGGCACGGGCTGTACACCGGGGCGGAGTGGGCGTTGGGCCGAACCGCGGCCGATCTGCCGGGGCCCTGTGCCGATCTGCTGGTCGGAGGCCGCTGAGCCGCCTCGGGCGAACGACGAACCCATCCTGAGTTGTCGCGATGGAGCGTGACCCAATGGGACCCAACCCAGTGAAGCACAAGTTGCGCGAGGGGAAGTCGGTCTTCGGGCCGTTCATGATGATCCCCGACGCCAACGCCGCGGAGATCGTCGCCGGCGCCGGGTTCGACTTCCTGCTGTTCGACATGGAGCACGGCTCAGCGACGCTGGAGAGCGTCGAGAACTGCCTTCGCGCCTGTGAGCTGCGCGGCGCGGCCGGATTCGTTCGCACCCCCGACGGCAGCCCGGCGACCGTCTCCAAGGTGCTCGACGCCGGCGCCAAGGGCATCCTGGTGCCGCACGTGAAGTCCGCCCGGCAGGCCGCCGAGGCCGTGGCGGCGATGACCTTCGGCCCGCCCGGGGCGCGGGGCATCAACGCCGTCTCGCGCGCGGCGAACTACGGCGGTTGCGACTACATCGAGTTCTTCCGGGAGTCCGACCGCGAGACCCTGGTGATGATCCAGATCGAGGATGCGGAGGCCGTGGATGAGCTGGACGAGATCGCTCAGGTCCCCGGACTGGACGTGATCTTCTGCGGACCCTACGACCTGTCCCGATCGCTGGGGCAGATCGGCAATCCGGCGCACCCGAACGTGAAGAGCGTCGTCGAGCGCATCGTCGGCGTGGGCGCGGCCAGGCCGGACTGTGTCCCGGGGCTGTATGTCGGCTCCGTCGAGTCCGCCGTCGAGTGGCAGGGCAAGGGCGCCCGGTTTTTCGCCTTCGGCGGTGACACTGGCTTCCTGTCCAAGGGCGCGCGGGAAGCCTTCGCGGAGATCGCGCACCTGCGGTGAACGGCAACGGCACGACAACGGGAAGCATGGAAGACGCCAAAGAGCGGCCCAGGCACGGGTGACGGCAACGGGCGCAGGAGGCACGGGATGGGCCAGCCAGGGTTCGGGATCATCGGGTGCGGATTGGTCTCGGATTTCCACGGGAAGGGCATCGGCGAGTTGGACGGCGCGCGCGTGGTCTGCGCCACCGACATGAACGCCGAGCGCGCGGCGGCCTTCGCGGCGAAGTACGGAGGCGAGGCGCTCGCGACTTCCGAGGCGGTCTGCTCTCACCCGGAAGTGGACATCGTCAGCGTGCTGACCCCCAATGCCCACCATGCGGAGCATGTCATCCGCGCGGCGGAGCACGGCAAACACGTCATCGTCGAGAAGCCCCCCGAGATGACGCTGGGGAAGACGGACCGGATGCTCGCGGCCTGTCGCGCGGCGAACGTGCGACTGGCGGTGAGCCTGCAGGTGCGCTTCCGGACGGCGATCCGGGTCATGAAGGCGGCTGTGGAGGCCGGGCGTTTCGGGCGGCTGTTGGCCGCCGATGCCTACATGAAGTGGCACCGCCCGACGGCCTACTACCTCTCCGACGCGTGGCGCAGCCGGCGCGAGGAGGGGGCGGGTGTCACCATTCAACACGCCTTCCACTACCTCGATCTGCTGCTGCACCTGGCCGGCCCCGTCACCGACGTCCAGGCCTGGATGACCAATCTGATCCACCCCGAAGTGGAGCTCGAGGACACCTGCACCGCGCGGCTGGCCTTTGCCCGCGGCGCCGAGGGTTTCCTGCGCGCGTCGACGGCCATGTACCCCGGCACCGACATCCGCATCGAGCTGAACGGCGAGAACGGCACGGCGGTGATGGTGGGTGAGCGGGTGGTGCAATGGCAGTTCCGCGAGGAGCAGCCCGAGGACGAGGAGATCCGCCGGATCGGCTCCGAGGCGGCGCAGACCGCCGCCACGGGCGCGGCCGCCTTCGGCCATGCCGAGCACGCGCGACTGATTGCCGACATGCTTGACGCCATCCGCGAGGGCCGCGACCCCTACGTCACCGTCGAGAGCGGGCGGCAGACACTCGCGACGGCGCTGGCGATGTACGAGTCCGCCGACCGGGGCTGTCCGGTGAAGGTGGCGGACTGACGGGACGGCCACGGCAACGAAAGCGGGAAGAATGGAAGCCG
>VGFB01000081.1 GCA_016869015.1 Armatimonadota bacterium | reverse complement strand
GTGCACGAGCGCGGCGGTGGCGAAGAGGTCCAGGATACGGAGCCTGCCATAGCCCTCGAAGTCGCCCATCGCCGGGGCGATGTGCAAGACGCGGCGCTCGGCTTCCTGGGGCGACCACTGCTCCGGATGCAGGTCCTGCAGGCGCCGTGCCGCGCGGGCCTCGGGCGCGTTGCTCAGCCACCACGGTTCCACCTGGCGAGCCACCGTGTCCTGGGCCGGCGCCGCTCCGCACAGGCTCCACAGAACGAGGGTGACCCACGGCAATGTGGCAGCGCGGCGCGGTTCCATTGTCATCGCCTCTTCCTTGTTCCGCGTAACGGAGGGCCGGCCACGCCGCCTTGCGCTGGGCCCGTCAGTGGCCCGCGGCCTGCCACAACCCCCGCGTCACCCACTGTGATCGGATCTCGCGGCACAACTGCTCGAGAGCAGCGGCGGCGCGGGCCCGCGCGATGGGCGTCACCGCCTGCAGGAGGGCCGTCCGGGCCACCTGGACTTTCGGGCCGAAGTCCGCGCCGGTGATTCGCTTCAGGTAGGCTGCCGGCTCATCCGCCGCGGTCTTCTCCGGCGCCGCGGCGTCCTCGGCGACGACGATGGCGTACTTGGCCCTTCCCTCCACGGTCAAAGTCAGGCCCGGCGCGCTCCACGCGGCCGAGTGCGCAACCCACGCGGCGCAAGACGCCACTGCCAGCGCCAAAGTGGTCTCCATCCGAGCCTTGCCTCCGTCAGGGATCTTCGCATGCGCGTTGGCCCAGAGCGCTGTCCCCGCTCTCCACACCAGCCCGGCACTCATTTCCGGATGCCGATCACGACACCCTTGTCGGGCTCGATGGGGATCGGCCGGCTCAGGTCGAGGGACGCCTGTGGCGCCTGCAGACTGCCGACGTCCGTCAGGGAGACCCGCGCCGTGGCCGGGTCCATGCCAAGGGCCTGCCAGTCCACAGTGCGGGTGACCGGCGTTGCCTCCTGGGCCCAGCTCCCGACGCAGATCAGCGCCTTCCCCTGGTCTTCGCTAGCGGCAGGCCCCGATGGGGTGAGACGGGGTCGTGTGCCCGGCGTGACGGATGAGGGACGTCCAGAGGGCGAACCACTGCCGGCTCTGGTGCCGGTCCATGTGCGCATCGTGGCCGGGGATTGGGTTGACGGTGAGCGGCAGCTTCAGCGGCGTGCCGTCGGCGCGGTGGAAGGTCTCGCCCTTGTCGTCGGAATAGGCGTAGACCGGCCCGTCGGTCAGGCGCGCCCGCTCGCCGACGCCCCAGATGCTCATCTTCACGTGCATGCGGCCGGTGCGGTCGAACCGGACACCCCAGGTGGCGCGGTTGAAGTTGTAGGCGCCGGGCTGCCAGGCCCCAACGAGCACCGGCTCGGACGGCGGGCCGAAGTAGGGCGCCGTCGGCCCGAGCGACTTGACCCACGCGGGGTCCGTCGTCCGGGCGTCCGCGAGCATGGCGGCCATGGACCCGCCGAGGGCCGTCCAGCGCCGCGCCGCCGCGTCGTAGCGGTAGAGCCCCCACGTCCACACGAAGTCCCGCCCGTACACGAAGAGCGTACCGTCGGGGCTGCTCACGAAGTTCATGTAGTTCAGCCAGACGCAGGGGACGCACTGCGGGTGGTCGCGCTGCCCGACGAACCGCAGGGAGGTGATGTCGCCGGGGCGTTGGGACACCCAGTACATGAGCCGAGGCGCGTGCTCCGCCTCGCCGGCCAACCCCATCTTCTCCCAGGCCCCAGGGAGGTAGTGCGCCCGGTTCGGCTGGTTGTGCTGGCCGCCCACCAGATGCAGGTAGCCGTCACAGTCAACGCCGATCGCCCAGCCGTCCATCTTCTGATCACGGGTGTCGAAGATGAACCAGTCGCTCTGGAGGACGGTCTCCTGCCGGGCGCCATCGGGGCCGAGCTTGGTGATCCTGACCCGCGACCACTTCGCCTCCGGGCTGGGGCGCTCGGTGGTCAGCGGCTGCAGTGTCTTCTCGAACTCGGCCGTGACGGCGGCGAAGTCCAGGCGCTCGACCGTGGTTAGATAGACCGCGCCGTCGTGAACCGCGATGGGCGTGTAGTCCGCGGGCACGGACCCGCGGGGCTGGTACGGAGCGTCGCTGAAGGCATTGCCCCGGCTCAGGTAGGCGTCGGCATACTCGGGGCGCAGCGGCAGGCAGGGCTCTACCAGCCTGGGGTCGGCGTGGCCCCACTTGTTGTGCCCCGGCAAGGTGGGTACAGCCCCCAACTGCGCCCGCAACGCGTCGAGGGCGTCCAGGTGCCGACCTGCGGCGGCCAGCTCCCGCACGACGGCCAGATGCGGGCGGGTGAGGTCGAGCGCCTCCAGGAAGGGCCGGGCCAGGGCGAGGCCGAGCACCTCACGAACCCGGGCGTCCTGTGGCGCAACGTCCAGCAGCGCCCGCATGACAGCGTTGCGCACCACGTCCTCGATGCGCGGCAGGCGGGCGCCCTCCCGGCGCACGATGGTCTCCAGCACCTCCACCAGCGTCGGCACGGCGCCGGCGGCGGCGGTACCCATGGCCGCCAGGGCCAAAGCCGCTTCCGCCCGTTCGGTGGACCCGACGCTCGGGTTGCGCACGGTGCGCGTCAGCAGCGGCAGGGCGGTGCCCGACAGCGTCTTCCGGGAGGCCTCGGTATCCAGCGCCACCAGGACGCGGGTGGCCGGCAGGCGGGTCTCCGCATGGGCCAGTGCGGCGGGCATCAGCGGCATCAGCGCCGCGGCCATCGTGCGCAACCGCAGGGGCCACTGCGCCCCTTCCTCGGCGGTCAGCAAGTCTCCCGGGAACCACTCACTGCCGGGGGGGGCCCCTCCCGCGAGGGTCTCCCAGGCCCGTCGCCGAGCGGCCGGGGGGCCCGCCTTCAGGCTGTCCAGCGAGATGCCCCGCGGATCGCGGAGGAGGGCTTCCGGGTCCACGGCAGGCGGCTGCGCCGCCGGCTGGGTTGCCCGGCGCAGGCGTTTCACCTCGTCCGGGCTCAGCGCGCGGTCGAAGAGGACCAGATCACGCACGCAGCCGTCCAGCGACCGGCCGTTGGGCTTGTAGGGCTGCCATTGCCGCAGGTCGCTGCCGAGGGCGAAGGGCGCGGCGTCGCCCTGGTAGGGGACGCTCTCCGCAGTGTGCGCGAGGCGGCCGTTGACGTAGAGCCGTCCCACCCCCTCGGCGTCATGCGCGTAGAGGAGGTGATTCCAGCTCCGCGTTGCGATGGCGGTGCCGTGGGCGACGGAACCGATGGCGTCTTCCTTCCCGCCGCTCGCGACGCCGACCAGCATACGCCCGTTCTCCTCGGCCGGAGCGTGCAGGTACAGCAGCACGCCGGCGGCGGGCACCGCGCCGCCGAAGCCCGTCCACCGCCAGGCATCCGTGCCGGGCTCGAGGGGCTGCCCAATCAGCAGCACCCGTGACTCCTTGTGCGCCGAACGGCAGAAGACCCACCCGCCCAGGGAGAACTGGGCCGACGCATAGACGGCTCGGTGGGGAACATGGACCCACTGGTACGTGAAGGGGGTGAAGTCCAGCAGCCCCTCCCGCCACGGCACGTTGAGGAGGGCGCCGTGGTTGGCGGTGGCCGAGAGGTCATGCAGAACCTCTCCAGCACCTTCGTCGGCGGGCCAGTAGCCCACCGGCCGCAGACCACGCACGGCGCCGTACCGCGCGTCGGCCTCGGCCGCCCGGGCTTGGGAGCCCGGCGCCAGGAAGCCGGTCGCAAGGACGCCGAACAGAACCTGCTCGGAACGCATGAAGCTGCCCTCGTTCGCAGGACTCGCGTTCTGTAGTCCTCACTCCAGCCTGACCAAGCAACAAGCGAGGCGGCCTACTTCAGCGCCAGCAGCGCGTCCAGCACCTGCAGGCGGCCGCGGTCGGTCGCGGCCTGGTCGCCCTCGACGGTGGCCGCCTTGATGACGGCCGCCGGCTCCGGGAGCAGATCAGGGCTCAGCCGCCGGGCGCTTCGTCACTGTGGGCTGCGCGCCTGTGGAAGTGGTGATCCACCAGCCCTGGGGCGCGAGGGTTCGGCCGGTCTCCAGGCGGCCGCCAGAGAACGTGATGCGAGCATCCCCGAGGTCGAAGGTCGGGGGGGACGCCTCCACCAGGCAGCGCGACTTGTCTTCCGGGAGGGCGGTGTCCGGGGTCAGGCGCCAGACGTCGCGGCCGTCTGCGTACATGCCGCTGAGCAGGTAGCCCTGGTGCCACGGGGCGAGGGCGGTGACCAGGGACCGGCGGTCGGCGAAGCCCACGAGCCGGTTGATCTCATCGAGGAGACGGTCCGTAAAGAGGCAGTCCTCCACCAGGCACGCGTCGTCGGGCCTCTGGTCGCGGGCCCAGCGGAAGGCGCTCCAGAAGAGAAAGTAGTCGGGGTTGCACAGCGCTGTGTGGATGATGAGTTCCTGGTAGTAGTCCGTGCGGCCGAGGGGGAGGTTGCCCGGGGCGAAGTAGCCGGCGCCGTCGTAGCGCCGCCAGGCGATCCACGGCGTCACCCGCACGGTCGGCTCGGAGAGGATCGTCGTCCGCATGAGGTTGGTGTGGAGCAGGCAGGCGTTGAAGGGGGTGCTGGTGACCTTCTTGCCCTGGATGGCGGGGGCCCAGTCCTCCTTGATGCCGCCGAGGGTGCCGTAGAGGCCATCGGTGGCCTGGTGGGTTCCGGCGTAGGTTCCGTAGCGGCCGGGCACGTCGCCGGGATCGGCGGGGGTGCCGTTGGGACGCGGGGTCTGGAGGCGGTCCACGAACGCTCCGTAGTTGGAGAACTTCACATCGGGGAACTGCCGCCGCGCCGGCTCATACAGCGCCTGCTCGATGTAGCGGGCGGTGAGCCAGAAGGCGTAGGCCATCCATCGCTTGTGAGCGGGGGACCCGCGGTCGGCGAGGGAGGCGGCGTCCACGTCGCCGAGGGCTTCGCGCAGTTGCGCGGCGCGAGGATCGGCGAGGACGGCTTCCCACTTCTCGCGGGTGTCCAGCAGGAGGTGCTCCTGGCCTCCACCCACCCCACTGCCGCCGACGCCGTGCTCCATGTCGAGCACGAAGACGTCCAACTCGCCACCGGCATCGCGGTATGCCCGGAAGAAGCGCCCGTACCTTTCGGCCAGGCGGGCGGCGCCGTGGTCCCACCAGGGAGCGTGGAACTCGGTCCCGTCCGCGGTTCGCAGGCGGTCTGCGGGGTCATCCCACAGCAACCGGGTGTTGTCCCAGTCGAAGACGGCGCGGCGTCCGACAGGAAGCTGATCCATGGCCGCCTTGAGCTTCGCCGCCGAGGCCTCGGCCCGGTCCGGCTCAAGGTCTCCCTGAGTGAGCCAGTAGAAGTGGGTGAGGTGCTCGTAAGGCGAGGGGCTCCAGGGGGTGCTGCGGCCCAGTTCCTGCAGTTGCCAGGCGAAGGCGTGGAAGGGCAGCGGCTCCGCGGCCCGTGCGCATGACACGGCGAAAGCGAAGGCGGCTGCCGCGAGCAGGACAGGTGCGGGAGGGATGAAGCGCGGCAGGGACATGGCGCGACCTCCGGCGTAGCTGAGACCTGGTTGCGGCGTAGGGCGGTGCGGCCCCGCTGCGCGAGAGCGTTCGCCGTCGAGGCCCGTGGTACATCCCTGGCAACACGATCTTGCCCGACGCTCGTTTCGTCGTGACTGATCCGCGTGGACGGGTCCGGCCTCTGGCCGCCCTGGCCGCCGCCAGCCCCAGGCAGAGGGTGTGCGGGTCAATGTCGCAGAAGATGGGCACAGCATGGACATTGAGCAACTGGGCATGGGTGCCCCAGTAGGTCCAGGTGGGGGTGATGACCTCGTCCCCGTGCCCCCAGCCCAGGCCGAACATGGCCCCATGGATCGCGCCCGTGCCGGTGCTGTAGGCCAGGGCGTGCTCCTGGCCGATCCAGGCGGCGTACTCTCGCTCGAACTCCGTCGTCAGCTTCCAGTCGGACATGCTGCGCGCCTCGAGCACCCGCAGCACCGCCTGCCGATCCTCGTCAGTGATGACCGGCCAGCGGAGATCGGGCGCGGCTTTCGTAACGGCCGGGGAGCCGCCGAGCAGAGCCAGCTTCTCGGACATGGTCGCACCTCGGGCAATCGTGGGCGTGGGGGCGGTCCGCCGGGGCCCCTCGGGTGCAGACCCGCCCGACCGTCATATGGGCACCGGCGGCAGCAGACGGATGCGTCTGGGGGTCTACCGCAGCTGGCGGCAGGCCGTGGACCAGAGCCCCGTCCGCCTGACCCAGGTGCCGTTGGGGTCCAGTCAGACCGCAGTTCCGGCAGGCTGCAGCGCGGATGTGGGCCTCAGGCGGCGCTGGGAAGTCCGGGATTCGTGTTTGACCCCAAGCCCGTCTCCGAACTCGGAGGCGGGCTTTGCTCTTCGATAGGAGCAGGCTGAGTCAGAGCCGCGCGCGCCTGGCCAGGGGGGGACGCTCGGCGGGGTTGAGGCGGGGCCTGGCCCATGTCCGCCGGTAGACGGTGAGCTGGTCGCGTCGCGCCACGATCTCCGGTCACATAGGGAGTCGCAGGGGGAAGACGAGGAGGAGCCGGGCGAGGACGGAGGATAGGATCGTCACCAAGGCCATCCACCGGCATGGCTCGGCTGATCGCGGACACGGAAGCGGCCGTGCTCGTCGTGCCGCGCAACCCGCATCTGGTCACGGCGTCGGTCTGACCTCGATCCCCAACGTCGTCCACACGGGATCGCCCTGCCCGTCACTCACGCCAATCGTGAATGCGTTGGCGCCGGTGAAGCCCGGCGGTGGTGTGCCCGACAGCGCGCCGTCCTTGCTGACGCGCAGCCAAGTCGGGGAAGAGGTGAGTGAGTAGGTCAGTGGATCGCCGTCGTCGTCCCGGGCAACGCCGGCCAGCCGGTGCGCGTAGGGCCTGCCGGCCCGAGCTGTGGGGGCCGTGAGCTGTTCTGACTGCCAGGTGGGGGGAGCGTTCGGTGTCGCCCGTACCCGGACCAGGCAACGGGCCGCGACGACCTCGCTCGCACCGCAGAAGAACAGACGAGCCTCGTACTGCCCGGGCTCAGTGGGCCCGCGAAACCGAAGCGACCCACCGAACCCGTAGGCGGTCCGCTCCCAGGCCCACACATCACCCACGCCCGTGTCGCCGCCGTGCACGTTGGTTCTCGCGAGCGGGGTAGCGTTCGCCGCGCCGACTGCGAACAGCCCCACCCAGTCCCACGCGGACTGCCCGGCGTTCCGGTAGCGAAGTACGATCTCCTCGCCCGGTGCGTACTCCGTCCGACTTGGGTAGATGACAGGCTGCTCCGGATCGGGTGAGGGCAAGCCGAGTCGCGCCCACGTGTGGATGGGCCCCGTGAAGTCGAAGCGGATCGGCGTGACCCACAGCAGTCGGCCGGCCCATCCAGGCGTACCGACCATACCCTCCATCTGCATCGGCACGGTGGCGTGATGGACCAGGTAGTACGCGCCCTCGTGCTCGACGATGTCGCCGCTGCCCGGGTTGCTGAAGTGCCGGGCATGATAGTTGGGCCATGAGGGCTTCTGCGCCTGGGCGATGTAGACCACCTCGTCCGCGCCGGCCCCCGTTCCCCAGACATTGAGTGTGTCCGCCATCGTGGCCTTGGTATACTCGGTGCCGCGCGGCGGGATCAGCACATCGGAGTAGGCGAAACCGATCTTGTAGTCGCGGATGGCGTAGTCGCCCACGGAGTAGGAGAGAACGTACTTCGTACCGCCGGGCGCGGGGATCCTGGCGATCGAGGGGCACTCGTGGATCTTCATGGCGCCTACGGCGTTGCGCCTCTCGGACTCCAGGCCCTCCCCGTGCTCGCTCAGGATCTTGTGCGGTTCATACTCCGGATCGAGCCTGCCGGGGTCGAGCATCCGGTGGCAGTAAATGGAGATGTGCCCGTTGTTGCCTTTCGCCGTGAGGAGGTAGAGCTCGTCGCCGTCGCGGACGATCTTGTTGTCGTAGTCGCCCGGCAGGAGCAGCTCCTTCTCCTTCCATCGGGTCACGGGGAACCGGGCGGTCAGTGGGTCGGGGTCGGGGACGAAGTGGTACATCCCCGCGCGATCGTAGTCAAAGGCATAGGCGTGCCACGTGCCATCGGTGTGCTTGTAGATCTCGAACGCCCAGATGTGCTGGTATGGGTAGGGCCAGGGCGTCGTGTCGATCTCCATCCAGGTGGCGGCGACCTGTCGGAAGTCCGCAGTCGAGTAGATGTACCCACCCGTGCCCGAGTAGGTGCCGGTGATGTAGTAGGTGGAGCCCTCCTGGAACACCTGCGGGTCGGCGAGCTGCCCCCCTGGAACCCCGGGGCCCACGAGCAAGCGGTGCCCGATCCCTCCGGCCCCCGGTGCTCCGGGTCTGACGGCGAAGGGGACACCCTCGGTCAGCACTTCCATGGCCTCCCCGCGAACCAAGTGGGCTGTGTAGTCGCCCGCTGGGAGGGGCGTTGTGAACGTGACGCCTCCGAATGGCGCGGCGGCTTCGGTCCAGAGAGCCGGAGGGTGCTGCCCAGGCGGGGCGTCCGCGCCGTAGAAGGCGATCCTGCAATCCGGGCTGCCCAGGCCGGACCACACGACCCGGATCGGCTCCCCCGCCCGGTAGACGCCCTTGTCCAACGCCAGCCTCTGCGCGCTGAGCAGGGAGGGGGTGAGCGTCGCGAGGAGTGCCATCGCAGCGTGCGCTGTCATGGTCTCAGTCTCTCGGCTGCCTTGTGGCGGTAGACCGTTGGGGCCCCGTGCGGGAAGGGGTGCGGAAGTCAGGGAAGCCGGCCCACCTCCCTGGGGATCGCCCTGTTACTCCCGGCCACACGCCCGCATCACGCGACGGCGGCGTTCAGTGCGGCCAGCGCTGCACGTCACCCATCCATTTCAGTACGCGCCCACCTCGGCTGCGTACCGGAACGCCTCCACTGCCGACGTTGGCTCCACGCCGCCGTGGAGGCTGTTGCTGCTGGCGAAGATGTAGCCGCCGCCCGCCTTCGCCTGGGCCATGCAACGGTCCACGTCGCGGTGAACGAGGTCAAAGTCCGTCGTGGTCAGGACCGTGCTCACGCAGCAGTTGCCGATAAGCACGAGGTCCCTGCCGAACTCCCGCTTCACCGCCGCCATGTCCATTCCCGCCACCGGCTCAAGGGGATGGACGCCGACAATCCCCGCCTCGATGATGAGTGGCAGGAGGCCCATGACGTTCCCGTCGCTGTGCCACATCGCGGGCACGGGCACGCTCCGGACGATACGCTCGTAGCAGGGGATTACCAGCGCGGCGAAGTCTCTCGGCGAGATGAAGCTGGATTGCTTGAAGGCGGAGTCGTCACCGATGATGATGTACTCCATCCCCAGCTCAACCGCGCGCTGCGCCAGCGCGATGTACCAGTCGGTGTGGCGCTCCAGGGCCTCCCGGACCAGAGCGCGGTCGTCGTACATCATCCAGCAGAAGCGCTCGGTGCCCATGCCCTCGTATGTCAGCTCGAAGGGCCCGTGGAACATGAAGGTGAGGGCGTGGTCGGGATAGCGGGTCTGGAGGGCGGCGACGCCCTCTGCGACGAGGCGTTCGGTCGCGCGGACAGGCGGCAGGTAGCGCTGGAGGGTCTCCCGGGAGTCCACCATGCCCCCGACGTAGTACGAGCCGTGCGTGCGCGGCGCCGGATCGTGCCTCCAGAGGCGCCCGAACTCGTCCACCCAACTGCCGTCGTCGCGGTGTTCCACCTGGGCGTCGGGCAGGCCGGCGAGCCAGACCGGGAACATGTCCAGGCCGAGCTTGGCCATGGCGTCAAAGGTATCGCCGCCCAGGTGCTCCACGATGTGGGGGTTGATGCCCAACTCGAACAGTGGCACGCGATCGGG
>VGFB01000080.1 GCA_016869015.1 Armatimonadota bacterium | reverse complement strand
ACGACCACACTGCCCCGACCCACCAGTCGCCCCTGCGGGGCTGACGACCACACTGCCCCGACCCACCAGTCGCCCCTGCGGGGCTGACGACCACACTGCTCCGACCCACCAGTCGCCCCTGCGGGGCTAACGACCCACACCCCCTAACTCACCTACCCTCTGTGGTCACGCCCTGCCGGCCTCCGGTTCTTGACAAACGCCCGGACGGGCGGTAGGATAATGGCCCGACGCTGCCGGGTGGCCCAATCGGTAGGGCAAGTGACTCTGGATCACGAGGTTGGAGGTTCGAGTCCTCCCCCGGCAGCCAGCCATCATTCCGCAGAAGCCCGCGGGAACGCAGCCGGCGGGCTTCTTCGATTCTGTGGGCCGCTTGTCTCCTCAGCGACCCGACTCCTGCGGACGCCCAAGGGTGGAGGAATGGGCGGGGCGAGGGGTGTTGAGAGAGGTGGCTGCGACCCCCCAAGGCGCCGTCGGCGAGGCGACAAGACTCTCCTGTCTACGCGAGCGCCGAAGGCCTCTCCGGCGGCCTGCTTGGGGGCCGCCTTGACGACAAATCGACCCCGCAAACCGCGTTTTAGGGTTCCTTGACGGGGCGCTTGATATCGTGCTATAGTGACGCGGTTTGAAGCACGAACAGACACCTTTCCCAGCTTCCCCAGCCATCGCAGACGTTGGCTGCCGTGCCGGGACCAGACCCCAGTTTCCGGGACCTACTTCCCCGGTGGTTTCGCGTGTGTGTCGCGGCCCATGTGAGGCCGGTCCGGGGAGGCGCCACCACGGAGGACAAGCCCCATGAGTACCGCCGAGAAGAGGACGATTGATCCGGCCAGCCAGAAGATGCTCGATCGCGCCAAGAAGGAGAAGGTGCCCACGGCCTGGGACCGTCTGGAAGCGATGCAGCCCCAGTGCGGCTTCGGGCAGTTGGGCGTGTGTTGTCAGGTCTGCGAGATGGGCCCGTGTCGCATCGATCCGTTCGGCGAGGGCGCCCAGCTCGGAGTCTGCGGTGCGAACGCCGACACGATCGCGGCCCGCAACCTCTTGCGGAAGATCGCCGTCGGGGGCGCCGCCCACGGCAACCACGGGCGCACCACGGCCTTCACCCTGCAGATGGCCGCGGAGGGGCAGAGCGACTACTCCGTGCGCGATGAGCGCAAGCTCCGCCAGACCGCCCGGTACCTGGGGATCGACCCCGAGGGCAAGGACACCCAGGCGCTGGCGAAGCTCGTCGCGGAAGCCGCTCTGGTGCAGTTTGGCCAGCAGGAGGGCGAGCTGGCGTTCCTGGCGCGGGCGCCGGAGGCCCGTCAGAAAATCTGGCGGGAGCACGACCTGGCTCCGCGCGGGGTCGATCGGGAGATCGTCACGGCGCTGGATCAGACACACATGGGCGTGGACCACGACCCCGTCAGTCTGATGAAGCAGGGGATGCGCGCGGCCCTCGCCGACGGCTGGGGCGGCTCGATGATCGGCACGGACATCCAGGACATTCTGTTCGGCAGCCCGGAACCGCTCCGCGCCAAGACGAACCTCGGCGCGATCAAGGCGGATCGGGTCAACATCATTGTCCACGGGCACGAGCCGGTCCTCTCGGAGATGATCGCCGAGGCGGCCCGCGACCCCGAGCTCCTCGCGCAGGCGAAGGACGCCGGCGCCGAGGGCATTCAGATCTCCGGCCTGTGCTGCACCGCCAACGAGATCCTGATGCGCCACGGTATCCCGTCGGCCGGCAGCTTCCTGCACCAGGAGCTGGCCGTCTTGACGGGCGCCGTGGACGTGCTGACCGTGGACGTGCAGTGCTGGATGCCCAGCCTCAAGGACCTCACCGAGTACTTCCACACCAAGCTCGTCACCACGTCCGACCGCGCGCGCCAGCTGGGCACCGACCACATCGACTTCCACGAGACTCACGCGCTGGAGACCGCCAAGGAGATCGTGGCCCTGGCGATCGAGAACTACAAGAAGCGCGACGCCGCGCGGGTCGACATCCCCGACGAGGAGATCGACCTGATCGCCGGCTTCACGGCCGAGTACATCTACAAGCTCCTCGGCGGCACCTTCCGCCCGTCGTACCGCCCGCTGAACAACGCGATCATCGAGGGCCGCATCCGCGGGATCGTGGGCGTGGTCGGGTGCGAGAACCCGAAGGTCTGCCAGGGCGAGGCGCACGCCACGCTGGTCCGCGAGCTGATCAAGAACGACGTGCTGGTGGTCACCAGCGGCTGCTCCGCATCCGCGCTGGCCCGCGTGCGACTGCTGCAGCCCGAGTCGGCCGAGGAGTTCGCCGGTCGGGGCCTGCGCGAGGTTTGCGAGGCGGTCGGCATCCCGCCGGTTCTCCACGTCGGCGCCTGCGTCGACAACAGCCGCATCCTGATCGCCTGCTCCAACATCGTGGCGGAGGGCGGCCTGGGCAACGACATCAGCGACCTTCCCGTCGCCGGGGCCGCACCGGAGTGGATGAGCGAGAAGGCCATCACCATCGGCTGGTACGCCGTGGCGTCCGGCATCTCGGTCTGGTTCGGGGATCCGCTGCCGGTCCTGGGGGCGCCGGGACTGGCGCAGTTCGCGACCGAGGATGTCGAGAAGATGGTCGGCGCGAAGTGGGGCTTCGAGGCAGACGCCGAGAAGATGGCGGCCGCCATCATCGCGCACCTCGACGCGAAACGCGAGGCGCTGAAGCTGAAGCCGATGATGTATCAGGTGCAGGACCAGGCAGCCGGCTGACGGGGCGATTGAGCACACCTAGATCCAGTGGACCTGAGTGCGCGGTCGCCCCGAGCGACCGCGCGCTTCTGTCTGTAAGAGGGAGCGCGGAGATCGGTAATGAGAGGCATCCTGAAGGTAGACGTTCCCCGCTGCATCGCCTGCAAAGCCTGTGAGATCGCGTGTGTCGTGGCTCACTCCGAGTCCAAGACGCTGCTGGGCGCTCTGCGGGAGGAACCGCGACCGGCCTCGCGCATTCGCGTCCGCTACCTGTCCAGCGAGCTGTCGGCCCCCTACCAGTGCCGGCACTGCGAGAATCCCTGGTGCGCGGAGGGCTGTCCGCACGGGGCGCTTGGGCGGGCAGGTGACATGGCGGAGCCGGTGGCCCTGACCGCCGACGCCTGCCAGGCCGCAAAGAAGTGCCTGCGGGCCTGTCCCTACGACGCCCTCCGGATGACGGAGGACGGGACGAAGGCGTACAAGTGCGACCTGTGCGTGGACCGGCTGAATGAGGGCCTGGAGCCGGCGTGCGCCGAGGCGTGTCCGACCGCGGCGATCGTGTTCGTCGAGGGCGGCAGCCCGAGACCCGAGGGCTCCGTGGCCGACCGGCAGTACCTGGTGATCCACGAGGGCACCTCGGCGGAGTACGCCATCGACCCGGCGGCGTGCACCGGTTGCGGGGCGTGCGCCCGGAAGTGCCCGCAACAGTGCATCTCGGGGGAGAAGAAGGCGCCGCATACGATCGACCTGTCGCGCTGCATTCGGTGTGGCGCCTGCTTCCTGGCCTGCAAGTTCGACGCCATCGGTTGCACCGCCCCGACCAGCGCCCTCACGGCGGCCGGCGCGGCGGCGGCGACCGAATAAGCTGTGCGGGCGGAAATGCGGGAAATGGGACGGAGGCATTTCCGCCCGTGTTGCCGGTTTCAGATGCCGGCGCGAGCACGCCTGATCTGCGCGATCCGGCCTGTCGGGGGGCAACGAAAACGCCTCCGTCCCATTTTCCGCTGATACCCAAGGAGGACGGGAGCACATGTCACGCATCGTTACCCAGGCTGCGGTCAGGGGCGCCAACGACATCCTGGGCAGAGCCGAGGCGCTGTACCGCAAGACGCTGGAGACCCGTGAAGGCAGCACCGAGATCGGCTTCCCGGAGACCGCCTACTACCTCCCGATGATCTACTCCCTCCTCGGGGAGGAGATCAGCAAGCTCCACCAGCTCGAGCCGATCCTGAAGTACCTCCGCGAGGACCTCACCCCGCCCACGCCGCCGCCGGACCGCCTGTGGCTGCCCTATCTGGAGAGTGCCCTGGATGCGGGCGTCAGCACGCTGCTCTCCGAGGAGATCTACAACTGCCTCCGCTATCTCGAGGGCTCCGAGCCGCACGACAGCACCTGGCATGGCTTCATCTCCGACACGATCCTGCGCACCCTCGGGATCCAGCTCGTCGACGGTCGGATGCCCGGCTTTGCGGCCATCGTGGGCGCGGCCCCCTCGACGGAGATCGCGGTTGACATCGTGCGCGAGCTGCAGAAGCGCAACATCCTCACCTTCCTCATCGGCAACCACGAGGGGCGCACCATGCGCGATCAGCTCCTCGAAGCCAACGTCATCACCGAGGACCCGAAGGCCGGCTGGGACATCTACATCGTCCCGCTGGGCCCCGACACCGAGTCGATCATCTACGCCCTCAACTGGGCCATCCGCGGCGCCCTGACCTTCGGCGGGCACAAGAAGGGCGACTGGAAGGGATGCCTGGACTACTGCCGCGCGCGCATCTTCGCCTTCGGCATGGGCCTGGGCACCATCGACGACCTCAAGTACGGTTCGGGCGCCGGCGCCATCAACATGGGCTTCCCGGTCATCTGCGACACGGAGATCCCCGAGATCCGGCCGACGGGGGTGTGTACCTACGAGGAGCTCGTTCGCGAGTTGGATCACAAGAAGATCGTTCCGACCTCCATTGAGGTCCGCGGCGTGAAGGTGAAGGTCACCGACATCGACGTGCCGGTGCCGGTGGCGGCGGCCTTCGAGGGCGAGACGGTCCGCAAGGCCGACATGCAGTGCCAGATGGGCGGGAAGTACAGCACCGCCTTCGAGTACCTGCGGATGCGGGAGATGGATGAGGTCGAGGACGGCAAGATCGAGCTGATCGGTCCGGACGTGGACACCATCCCCGAGGGCGGGGCGTTGCCCTTCGGTCTGGTTGCCGACGTGGCCGGCCGGAAGATGCAGACCGACTTCGAGCCGATCCTCGAGCGTCACATCCACACCTTCATCAACCACGCGATGGGCATCTTCCACATGGGCCAGCGCGACATGAACTGGCTCCGGATCAGCAAGAACGCCTACAACGCGGGCTTCCGGATGCGCCACTTCGGCGAAGTGCTGCGCGGCCTGATGATGGAGGACTTCCCGGCGCTGGTCGACAAGATGCAGATCACCATCTACTCGGACGAGCAGGCGATGATGCCGGCCCTCGAGGAGGCGCGGCGCGTCTGGAAGGAGCGGGACGACCGCCTGGCCGGGATGACCGACGAGAGCGTCGACATCTTCTACTCCTGCACGCTCTGTCAGTCCTACGCCCCGAACCACGTGTGCGTCATCAGCCCCCAGCGCCTGGGCCTCTGCGGCGCCTATAACTGGCTGGACGGCAAGGCCGCCTACGAGATCGACCCGAACGGGCCCAACCAGCCGATCCCCAAGGGCGAGTGCCTGGACCCGACGAAGGGCCAGTGGCGCAGCATCAACGACTTCGTCTACAACACCTCCAACCGGGGCGTCCAGAAGTTCAACGCCTACTCGCTCATGGAAGACCCCATGACCTCCTGCGGGTGCTTCGAGTGCATCGTGACCGTGCTGCCCGACGGGCAGAGCGTCATGGTCGTGAACCGCGAGTACGCCGGGGAGACCCCGCTGGGCATGCAGTTCTCGACCCTCGCCAGCAGCGTGGGCGGCGGGCACCAGACCCCGGGCTTCCTGGGCGTCGGGCGACTGTACATCACCAGCCCGAAGTTCATCTCCGCCGAGGGCGGCCTGCCCCGCATCGCGTGGATGCCCAAGGAGCTCAAGGAGGCCATCGGCGAGCGGCTACAGGCCAGGGCGGAAGAGCTGGAGATCCCCGACTTCCCGACTAAGATCGCCGATGAGACGGTCACAACCGACTTCGAGGGCTTGATGAACCACATGATGGCCATCGAGCACCCGGCCCTCGGGATGCCGCCGTTGCTGGGCTAGTCGGCGCGGTCGGGACTCCAGTCCCGACGGCGTTTGCGCGGAAGCCAGGCACCCTATTTCGGGCGCGCGCCGATCGCGGCGTTGCACCCTTGCGAGGTGAATTCAGGGATGGGCCTTACCGCTGTAGACATCTTCAAGCACCTCCCCAAGACGAACTGCCGTGACTGTGGCGTACCCACGTGTCTGGCCTTCGCGATGAAGGTCGCGCAGAAGCAGGCCTCGCTCGAGGACTGCCCCCACGTGACTGAGGAGGCGAAGGGCGCGCTGGCCGGGGAGTCAGCGCCTCCGATCCGTCTGGTCACCGTGGGCGCGGGCGACAGGAAGCTCGAGATCGGCCAGGAGACGGTGCTGTTCCGCCACGAGAACACCTTCCAGCGCCCCTGCGGCATCGCCGTCATGCTGGACGCCGGGTTGGATGACGCGGCGGTGGACGCGAAGCTCGACCACTTCCGGGCCCTGGAGTTCGACCGCGTCGGGATGATGCTGGGCATCAGCCTGATCGCGGTGAAGGGCACGGGGGAGGGAGCCCGGCTCGCCGCGGTGGCCCAGAAGGCGAGCGAGGCGCTCGGCCTACCGTTGATCCTGATGGGCGCGTCGGCCGCCGAGTTGGCCCCGGCCGCTTCGGCGCTGAAGGAAGCCAGGCCCCTCCTCCACGCCGCAACTGCTGAGAACCTCGAGGAGATGGTCGCCCTGGCCAAGGAGAGCGGCTGCCCCCTCGTCATTCAGGCGGCGGGCCCGGCGGAGCTGTGCGAGCTGACGCCCAAGGCCGTGGAAGCCGGCGTACAGGACCTGATCCTGCAGACCGAGGGCGCCTCGAACAGCGCCATCCTCCAGGACCAGACGGTCGTCCGGCGCGCGGCGCTGACCAAGAAGGAGCGCCGACTGGGGTACCCGACGCTGGTCCTCGTGGAGGATGAGGACGCCCTGGACGCGGCCGGCAAGGCGAGCCTCGCGATCGCGAAGTACGCCGGGATCGTCGTCCTCCGGAACGACAGCAAGCCGGTGCTGCTGGCGGCGATCACGGCCCGGCTGAACGTCTACACGGACCCCCAGAAGCCGATCCAGATCGAGGCGAAGCTCTACGAGGTGGGCGAGCCGACCGACCAGTCGCCCGTCCTGGTCACGACGAACTTCTCCCTGACGTACTTCACGGTCGAGGGCGACGTGTCGGCCAGCAAGGTGCCGGTGTGGGTGGTGGTGGTCGACACGGAGGGCACTTCGGTGCTCACCGCCTGGGCCTCGGAGAAGTTCAGCGCGGAGTCGATCGCGGCGGCGATCAAGTCGTCCGGCGTCGAGGACAAGGTGGGGCATCGCAGCATCATGCTCCCCGGCGGCGTCGCCGTCCTGAAGGCCAAGCTGGAGGACGAATCGGGCTGGAGCGTGCAGGTCGGCCCTCGGGAGTCCTCCGGGCTGCCCACCGTGCTCAGGAACTGGAGCGCCGCGTAGGGCCCTGTCAACCGTGATTCCTGTAGTTGCCGTTTGTCGTCGTGGGTCGGCTTACCAGAGCCGATGTCGTCCGGCATCAACCTGAAGGCTCTGTCGGCTCTGGTGAGCCGACCCACGACGACAGGAGGCTTCACGGCTCACAGGGCACTAGTGCGCTGTCACCCCTGATTGCCGGGGTCTGTCACCGTAGGTCGAAGCGCCTGCTTCGACAACGACGGTGACGGAGCAGCGCTCCGTCCTACAACGGCGACGGTGACGGAGCAGCGCTCCGTCCTACAACGGCGACGGATGGGCGTGCGGAACGGGCCGTCCACCAATCCAAACAATCACGAGTGACGGCGCACTAGCCGCTCAGCCGGGACTCTTGGATGCCCACGATCACCTTCCGCCCCGACAACCTCGCGGCGACAGCCGAGGACGGCGAAGCCCTCACCACTGTGGCCGCCCGCGCGGGCGTTCCGCTGCGGAGCGACTGCGGCGGGCAGGGGGCGTGCCGCAAGTGCGCGGTGACGTTGCAGGCCGGTGGGCTGCGGGACCGCGCGGGGGCGCCCTTGGCCCCGGACCCCGACGGGGAGGTCCTGGCGTGCCAGGCGGTCGTCGCGGGGGATGCGACGATCGCCGTCCCCGAGGAGAGCCGGGCGGCCGACCTGACTCCCCTGGCCAAGACGTTGGGTCACGTGGCGGAGCGGCTGGCGGCCCACGGCGTGGCCGAGCCACTCGCCATGCGGCGGTGCCTCCGGATCGATCCCCCCGCCAAGGGCGACAGCCTCGCGGATGTGGACCGCATCTTCGATGCGCTCCGCACGGCCGACCCGCACTTGCGCCGGCTGTCGGCGGACCTCCCGACGCTTCGGGCGCTCCCGACCGTCCTGCGTCAGAGCGGCTGGAACGTTTGCACCACGATTGTGGACGGACCGGATGCCTCCGGTCTGGCCAATGTCTCCCTGGCCTGTGACATCGGCCGCGCGATGTTCGGCGTGGCCGTCGACATCGGCACCAGCACCGTCGCCGTCTCGTTGGTGCGGCTGGATACGGGGCGCGTCGTGGCCGCCGCCGGGAAGCGCAACGGCCAGATCCGCTACGGGGATGATGTGATCAGCCGCATCATCTGGACCGAGGAGCACGACGGCGGCCTGGAGATGATGCGGGCCGCGGTCGTCGAGACGCTCAACGAGGTGATCCGCGAGGCCTGCGAGGCCGTCGGAATCCCCACGAGCGACGTCCTCGCGCTGACGGTCGCCGCGAACTCGACGATGATGAACTTCCTCCTGGGCATCCCTTCCGGGCCGATCCGCCGCGACCCGCACACGCCCCCGGCCTCGTGGCTGCCGCTGTTCACGGCCGGGGAGCTGGGCCTGGACGCCTGGTCGCGAGCCCCGGTGATGTGCCTGCCCACGGTCAGCGGCTTCGTGGGCGCCGACATTACGGCGGGCGTGCTGGCGACCGGAATGGCCGAGGCCGAGGGCCTGACGGTTCTGGTGGACGTCGGGACGAACGGAGAGATCGTGGTGGGGATGGAGGGCATGCTGGTCTGCGCGTCCTGCTCGGCGGGCCCGGCGTTCGAGGGGGTCGGCATCGAGTGCGGCATGCACGGGGCTCCCGGGGCGATTGAGGGCGTGGCGTATGACGCGGCGGCGGACCAGGTGGCGATCGAGGTGATCGGCCGCAAGCCCCCTCAGGGCATCTGCGGCACCGGGTTCATCGACCTGCTGGCCTCGCTGTTCCAGGCCGGCGCCCTGGACCGCGGGGCGCGCTTTCAGCGGGACTTCCCGACGGCCCGGCTGCGCGTCGGAGAGCACGACGAGACCGAGTTCGTGGTCGCCTTCGCCGGCGAGCACGGCGCGACGCGCGACCTGGCCGTCCGGCAGAGCGACATCGAGAACCTCGTGCGGTCGAAGGCGGCGGTCCACGCCGGCATCTCGATGCTGCTGGGCAAGCTGCACCTCGCGCCTGAGATGATCGAGCAGCTGCACCTGGCGGGGGGCTTCGGGAGCCGGCTGGACGTGCGGCGCGCGGTGCAGATCGGCCTGTTGCCCGACCTGCCGCCCGAGCGCGTGGCCTACGTGGGCAACACCGCGCTGGCGGGCGCTCACCTGTGTCTCGTGTCCCGGGAGGCGCGGGAGCGGGTGCGGGCGCTGGCGGCGGCGATGACGTACATCGAGCTGAGTGTTGAGCCGGGGTTCATGGAGGAGTACGTGGCGAGCATGTTCCTGCCGCATACCCAGACGGAGCGCTTTCCATCGGTCGTACGGGCTGCGACCGGATAGCATTCCCGGCGCCTTGGCCGGCGCCGAAGGAGACTGATGCGACATGGCCTTCGACATGCCAACCGAACGCTGGAGCGGTAAGCTGAACACCGTGACCATCGGGGCCGGAACCCGTACCTCGA
>VGFB01000079.1 GCA_016869015.1 Armatimonadota bacterium | reverse complement strand
GCATGGACCCGTCGCGGATTAGCTCGATCCTGGCGACCGACTGCGGCTCGACCACGACCAAGGCGATCCTGATTGAGCGGGTCGATGGGGAGTTCCGTCTGCAGGCGCGAGGCGAGGCACCGACCACGGTCGAGGCGCCCTACGAGGACGTGACGCGGGGCGTGCTGAACGCGGTGCGCGAGGTAGAGGAGCTGTCTGGGCGGGCGTTCCTGGAGGAGGGGGCGATCGTCCGGCCCGGCGCGAACGGGCGCGGGGCGGACGCGTACCTGTCGACCTCCTCGGCCGGCGGCGGGCTGCAGATGACGGTGGTCGGTCTGGTCCGCCGGATGACGGCGGAGAGCGCCGAGCGGGCGGCGTTGGGGGCGGGCGCAATCGTGATGGACACCATCGCGCGGGATGACGGCCGGCGGCCTCACGAGCGCATTCGTCGCCTGCGAGACCTGCGGCCCGACATGGTGTTGGTCTCGGGCGGCGTGGACAACGGCGAGGTACGCCGGGTCGTGGAGATGGCCGAACTGGTGGCCGCGGCCTCGCCGAAGGCGCGCCTGGGGGAGGGCTACGAGCTCCCGGTGATCTACGCGGGGAACGTCGCCGCTCGGGGGGCCGTCGAGGACGCCCTGCGGGACATGGTGGCGTTGACCGTGACCGACAACCTGCGTCCGCAGCTGGAGCGGGAGAACCTCGGTCCGGCGCGGCACGTGATCCAGGACCTGTTTCTGGAGCATGTGATGGCCCATGCCCCGGGCTACCGGAAGCTGGTCGCCTGGACGGACGCCCCCATCATGCCGACGCCGGCCGCGGTGGGCGCCATCATGCAGACCATCGCCGAGGAGGACAACCTCAACGTTGTCGGTGTGGACATTGGCGGCGCGACGACCGACGTGTTCAGCGTCTTTGGCGGTCAGTTCAACCGCACCGTGTCCGCGAACCTCGGGATGAGCTACTCCATCTCGAACGTCTACGCGGAGGCCGGCGCGGAGAACATCCTCCGCTGGGCGCCGGACGCCTCGGTCGCCGGGGGGCTCGCGAACCGCATCCGCAATAAGATGATCCGCCCGACGAGCATCCCCCAGACGCTGGACGACCTGCAACTCGAGCAGGCGGTGGCCCGCGAGGCCCTGCGGCTGGCCTTCGAGCAGCACAAGAGCCTCGCCACCGGCCTCAAGGGCGTGCAGCAGGAGCGCACCATCTCGGACACCTTCGAGCAGCGGCTCAGCGGCGAGACGATCGTGAACATGATGGAACTCGACCTGCTGGTCGGCTCGGGGGGCGTGCTCTCCCATGCCCCCCGGCGCGCGCAGGCGGCCATGATGCTCATCGACGGCTTCTCCCCCGAGGGCGTGACCCAGCTGGCGGTGGATTCGATCTTCATGATGCCCCAGCTGGGGGTGCTGGCGGGGGTTCACCGCGAGGCGGCGACCCATGTGTTCCGCCGCGATTGCCTCATCCGCCTGGGGACGTGCGTCGCCTGCACCGGCCAGCCCAAGCTCGGTCAGCCGGCCTTCAGCGTGACGGTGGATGGGCAGTCTACCGATGTGCCCGGCGGGGAGATCGTCTGCCTGCCCCTTGCCGCGGGGGAGACGGCACGCCTTGAGGCGAAGCCCGCCCGGGGCCTCGACCTGGGCGCCGGCCGCGGCAAGTCCCTCACGACGACCGTCCACGGCGGCGAGGTCGGCCTGATCCTGGACGGGCGCGGCAGGCCGATCCAGACGGCAGGCGCAACGGCGGTCGAAGGCTGGCTGAAGGCGCTGAAGGCGTATCCGGGATAGCACCAGGCGTCGACCGGGGAGCAGGAGGCGGGTCGCCAATGCCCGAATCGAGGCTCGACAGCCAATCACCCGCCTACCTGATCTGGGAGGAGTACCTAGCCGACGCAGAGGCTCTCGAGCGGGTCAGAGCGTGCGGGGGCGTCTGGAGTCAGGGGGCATCGCGCCCCCTCGACGAGGAGGAGACCTGGGCTGTCGAGCGCGCGATTGTGGTCGCGATCTCGGCGGCGTTCGAGCGGTACGTTGTTGAGCTCTTCACAGTGGTTGCTCGGCGACGCGGCTGGAAGCCGAGCCGCATCAAGAGGCATCTCGCACAGTTTGGCTCCATCAGCTTGCACGGCGACATCCTTGCGTTCCTCGAAGAGGAGGGCGTCGCGCCGGAGACGCGCAGCAAGCTCTCCGACCTGCGTTGGCCTAGCCTGCGGTTCGCCAACCCGAGCTCACCGAACGTGAGTCGGCTTTTCTCGCCCGTCCTCGGTGGCAAGGATGTCTGGAGCGGCGTTACCGCCGCCGGGCAACTGTCGGAAGAGCAGGTGAAGGAGCTTGTCGACAGTCACCTTGAGGACCGTCACGACATCGCGCACGGTCGCGAGCGCCGTAGGCCCTTGAGAGCAGGCCCCATTGACGACACGATCTCAGCGTTTCGTGAGTTCGTGCCGTCGCTTGACGAATGCGCGAACGGATAGGGGGACACGGTCGGGGGTACCCTCTCCGACGCGGCCCTGAAGGAGGCTCGCATGTCGAACCCGCTCCTGCTGACGGAGCTGAGCGAGTTGGTGGCAGATGAGGCGTTGTTCCCCACGGTGCAGGCTGCCGTGGGATACCTGCATCGGGGTTCGCCGGAGGAGATTGAGGCGCGGAGGGCCGACCTGCAGGACCCGGAACGGCGGACGGAGGCATTCGAGGGCTTCTGGAACCGGTTTGTCGAGCCCGACGGGGTCGACTCACTGAACCGAGGTGAGCCCGAAGCCCCGGGCCTGACGGTCCACATGGCGTACCAGGGCGTCGTCGCGGACCACATCATCCGTCTCTTCGCTGAGGGCGGCCGTTGGTGGCAGCGCGCCCAGCAGATCGTGGACGCAAAGGTCGCCTGAGACCCGATCGACCATCCGGAGGTGTTGCGTGACTTCACGCGAACGCGTCATTACGGCCTTGGAGCGCCGGGAGCCGGACCGCGTGCCGATGTTCGAGCCGATCATCGACCCGAAGGTGATCGAGGGCGCGCTGCCGGGCGGGACCTACGAGGAGCTGAGCGAGCTGCTGGGGGACGACTGCATCGGGCTGAACCGCTCCTCCTGGGACAAGAGCAAGATGGACTTCATCGACCGGGAGAAGGGGCTCTTCCGCGACCGGTGGGGCGTAATCCGGGCGCTGGGCAGTGAAGCGGCGCCCTATCCCGTCGAGGCGGCGGTGAAGCGGTACGAGGACCTGAAGGACTGGTCGCCGCCCGATCCCGCCGACCCGACGGTCTACGGCCACCTGCCCGAGCTCGCCGCGAAGTACAAGGGCAAGAAGGCCATCGTGTTCATGGGCCGGGACGCGTTCTTCAACCCGGCGCACGTGCGCGGGGTCGAGGACTTCCTGATGGACATGATCCTCAACCCCCCGTTCGTGCATGAGCTCATCGAGATGTGCCTGGAGTACGACCTGGAGGTCGTGCGGCGCGCCGTTGGGATGGGCGCCGACGTGATCGTTTTCGGGGACGACTACGCCGACAAGAACACGAGCTTCATGTCGCCCCAGCACTTCCGCGAGTTCATCTTCCCCCGGCTCAAGCGCGCCATTCAGAACGCGCATGACCACGGGGCATACGTCATCAAGCACACGGACGGCAACATCTGGTCGATCATCGACCAGATCGTCGAGGCCGGCCCGGACGGGCTGAACCCGCTGGAGCCGGTCGCGGGGATGGACCTGGGCAAGGTCAAGCAGCTCTACGGCGACCGGGTCGCGCTGGTGGGCAACATCGACTGCGGGCGGTTGCTGTCGTGGGGCACGCCGGCAGAGGTGCGGGAGACGGTCCGCCAAGCCATCGCGGTCGCCGGGCCGGGGGGAGGGTATCTGGTCAGCAGCTCGAACAGCATTCACTCGTCTGTGGACCCGCGGAACCTCTTCGCGATGGCGGAGGCGGTGAAGGAGTTCGGGCAGTACCCACTGCAGCTCAACTGACGGCACAGGCGGACGCGATGCGCATCGCACTCGGGATTGCGGCCCTGCTCGCAGCAGGCACAGCCCTCCTCGCTCAGGATCTCGCACAACCCCTCGACACGCCGGGCGAGCTGGTCAAAGAGCTCCCGGGCGACGCGCCGCGGACCGCCGGGGGGCTGCTGCCCCTGCCGCCCCCGCCGCCCGCCCGCCCGGAGCTCAACGCCGCCATCGAGCGCGCCGATGCGGCGGCCATCCGGAAGGCGTGGCTGCGGACGCAAGAGTCGGAGATCCGGCTCCTGTCGCCGGGGGACGAGACGGAGTGGACCGAGGGCCAGGAGGTCGAGCTGACCTGGGAGACCTCGGGCCCCGTGGAGTTCGTGCGGATCTACTACTACGGCGGGCGCTGCCGGCTGGGCGGTCGGGATCGGGGGCAGTTCGAGGGCTTCATCACGGAGAAGGCTCCGAACACGGGCCGGTTCGCGTGGAAGATGCCCTGGGTGGACGCCCTATCGTTGGGGGTTCGCATCGCCGCCCTGGGGGAGGATGGCGGGAAACTCGCGGCGGACGAGGGGTCGGCCCGCTTCCGCCCGAAGTTCATGGCCGAGCTGAGGGAGAAGGGTACGCTGATCGCGATCAGCAAGACTCGCCAACGGCTCTACTACCAGCGCGACGGGAAGCTGGTACGACAGCACATCATCTCGACGGCGGCCGGCGGCTACTGGACCCCGATCATGAAGCCCGGCAGCTACGACGGCCGCCGGGGCGCGATGGGGCGAGTCTTCGGGAAGAGCCCCAACGCCTGGAGCAGCCAGTACCACTGCTGGATGCCCTACTGGATGGCGATCACCGCCAGCGGCAGCCACGGCATCCACGCCACCAGCCCGCCGTTCTACCACGCCCTCGGCGGGCCGGCGTCCCACGGCTGCGTCCGCCAGCATCGCGCCGACGCGCGGGTGCTCTACGGCATGGTCTCCGTCGGCACACCCGTGTACGTCTTCGCCTAAGTGAAGGTCCCGTGGCCTCCCACCGCACCCCTGTCGTCGGACGGCCGGTGCCAGCCCATCCCGCGGCTGACGCCGCGTCGCGTGAGCAGCGGATGGAAGGGGTTCCCCCGTCAGCGGCGGAAATACCAAGCGTTGGGCACGGACGCTCGCATCGTCGGGAGGGACGTAAGTGGACCTCTACTACGCGGATGAGTCGTACGATGCCAGTCCGGGGCATGGGAACCCAATGCGGTTCGTGTTGTCGGCTGTCCGAGTCAGGGAGGAGGACTGGGAAGTGCATCTCGGGGCCCTGTTCGATTGGCGCGGAGCGGCGAAGGCCTCGCTGGGGGTCCCTATGGAGTCGGAGTTCCACGCGACCGAGCTTCTCGGAAACCGAGGTCTGAACGCGCCTCGGCCGGTCGATGAACGGACGCGGGTCTCCCTGTTCTCAGACGGGCTCAGGCTCCTGGCCTCCTTGCATGAGGTGCACATAATCAACGTCTCTCTGAAGGTCACGAAGAGGCTTCGCGACATCAATGCGCTCGAGCAAGCGGCGTGGGAGCGTCTGTTCAACCGCATCAACAGGACGGGCCAGGAACTGGAGCGACGGGCGCTGCTGATCTGTGACGAGGGCAAGGAGCAGAAGCTGACGAGGCTCTGCCGTCACCTACGACTGGAGAATCTCGTCCCCAGCCGTTACGGCAAGTGGGGTGATACGGGCCAGCGCAAGAAGCACCTCCCCCTCGGGCACCTGATCGAGGATCCCCTGTTCAAGTCATCGAAGGGATCCTACTTCCTACAGATGGCCGACCTCGTCGCCTACGCGCTCCTGCGGTTCGATAACCCCACGCCCAAGACGCAGAGCAGCGGGGTCAGCCGCGTGTTCCCTTCTCTGCAGCCTGTGCTGTACAGACCTGCATCGCGTTGGGACCGGTACTACGGGGTGGTGAGGCGGTAGCCCCGGCCCGAAAAAAGGCTGCAGGACCGGAATCGGGCCGCTGATGGCCCGCCCGCCCCTGCATTCGTTAGTATACCCGCATTGTGCGCCGGAGTCAACAGTGGAATCAGCCTCGCATCGCGTCTATTTTGCCGACGCCCGCAGCATGCCAGAGTTGCGCGACGAGGAGGTGCGCCTCATCGTCACCTCACCGCCGTACTGGAAGCTCAAGGACTACGGGGTGCCGGAGCAGATCGGCTTCGAGCACTCATACGCGGAGTACCTGACGCACTTGGCGTTGGTGTGGCGGGAGTGCCATCGGGTCCTGTCTCCTGGTTGCCGGATGTGCGTGAACATCGGTGACCAGTTCCTGCGCGCCGCATACTATCAGCGGTACCGCGTGCTCCCGATCCGCGCCGAGATCATCAGGGCATGCATGGGCATGGGCTTTGACTACATGGGTGCCGTGATCTGGCAGAAGCTGACCACGTGTAACACGACGGGCGGGGGAAGCGTGATGGGCTCCTATCCGTACCCCCGGAACGGCGCAATCATGATCGACTACGAGTTCATCCTTGTCTTCAAGAAGCCCGGTAAGGCGCCGCCCGTCACCAAGCAGGCCAAGGAGGCGTCGCGCCTGACGCACGAACAGTGGTGTGAGTACCTGAGTGGGCACTGGGAGATCCATGGGGCGCGCCAAGACGACCACCTTGCTGTCTTCCCTGATGAAGTCCCCCGACGCCTGACCCGGGTGTTCAGTTTCGTGGGTGAGACGGTGTTAGATCCCTTCTTGGGGAGCGGGACGACCGTGAAGGTGGCTGCCGAGGAGGGACGCGTCGGGATTGGCTACGAGATAAACGATGGCTTCGCGGGGGCGATCCGGGCCAAGCTGGCCGCCGTCGATGCGGTCTATGAGACGCGCGCGAGCGCCGCTCCTTCGGAGGCCGCCCCGCCCCCCACCCCAGTCCCGTTCCTCCCCGCGCGCGACGCAGACCCTCCAGACCTCAACTGGACGGTAGACCCCCGGTCCTACGACTTCGGGTCCAAGATAGTGCACAGGAGGCCGCCATCTGCGAGCGAACTCGTCCGGGTGGCCAGCACACTCGCACGCGCCGCCGACTGGCCAGCGCTCACGGAGCGCGAGAGGCTGACGAGGATCGTGGACCAGGTTGTCAGCGACACCGGCGCGGATCGGAAGCTCGTGCGCCTGGGCACCCGCAATGCCCTCCAGAAGGTGCCAGGGTTTGTGAGGTTGGTCCGATAGGCCCGACGCTCGGTGGGGCCAGGCGTCCATCACCACTCAGCAGCGCTCGGAGTGGTTTCGGGGCACTTGGCGCATCCAGCCGGAGCGGCAGGCGAACGGGCACCACGGCGCCGTCTTCCCGGTCGAGGTCCCGCGTCGTCTGATCCGGATGTACAGCTTCTGGGGCGAGACCGTGCTCGATCCGTTCCTGGGCACCGGCACGACTGCCCTCGCGGCGGAGCTCGAGGGCCGAGACAGCGTCGGGTACGAGATCAACGGGGGGTTCCGCCCCCTGATCGAGGCGAATCTCGGCCTCGGCGGCGCGTCGCCGTTCCCGGCGGCAGAGGCAAGGGTCGGGAAGCGGACGACCTGAATCGCGCCTGCCCGGCTTTGACTTTTGCCCCCCCAGCGTGTACAATCGCCGTCCTGTCGGAAAGGGAGCGATGAGCGGCCCTTGCGAGCCGAAGGGGGATCAGCGGTGCCCGTTTCAACTGCGGACTTCAAGCCGGGTCTGACGATCGAGCTGGACGGTCAGGTCTACCAGATCGTAACCAGCGAGCACTACAAGCCGGGCAAGGGACAGGCCGTCGTGCGGACGAAGCTCCGCGATGTGCGGACCGGGAACGTCTACGACAAGACCTTCCGCGCGGGCGAGAAGGTCGAGACGGCCCATGTCCAGCGGAAGAAGATGCAGTTCCTGTACGCCGACGGCTCGACCTACTACTTCATGGACAACAACACCTACGACCAGGTGGAGTTGACGGAGGCGCACGTGGGGGACCAGGCGGTGTGGCTGCGGGAGGGGGAGGACGTGGATGTGACGATGTTCCAGGAGGAGGTGTTGGGGGTCGAGGCAGCGCACACGATCGTGCGGAAGGTGGAGAAGACCGATCCGGGGGTGCGGGGCGACACGGCGACCGGCGGCACGAAGCCGGCGGTGGTGGAGGGCGGAGCGACGGTGCAGGTTCCGCTGTTCGTGAACGAGGGCGAGCAGATCAAGATCGATACGCGCACGGGCAACTACCTGCAGCGGGCGTAGGCCGCCACGGGGGGACGCTGTGGACCGCCAACGGATCGAGGAGATCGTCCGGATCGCCCAGGAGTCGCCGATCACGGAGCTGTGTGTCCGGGAGGGCGACCTGGAGGTCCGCGTGGTGAAGTCGGCGTCGCGACCGGCGAGCGCGCCCGCCCCGGCGTCGGCGCCCGAGCACTCCCCCGTCACCACGGAGTCGGACCCGATGATCGTGATCCGGGCCGACAAGGTGGGGTTCTTCCATCGGGGGAAGGGGCCGGGCACGGAGCCGTTGGTGGAGGTGGGCGACTACGTGCACGGCGGGCAGGCGGTGGCGACCCTGGAGTCGCTGCGGAAGCTGACCGACATCACGGCGCCGGAGTGCGGGACGGTCGTTCGCGTTCTGGCGGACGACGGCAGCGCGGTAGAGTACGGCCAACCGCTGGTCGAGCTTCGGCCCAAGGAAGGGGCGGAGAACGGTGGCAAGAGGTAGGGCGCCGCGAGCGGGGATGGCGCTGATCGAGCTGATCGTCGCCATCGTGATCATCGCGCTGTTGGCGGGAGCCTTCTACGGCCTGTGGCGTCGGGGCCAGGGCGGCAAGGAGAAGTCGATCCCGGCCCAGGCGATCGACAAGGCCAAGGGGGTCGACTGCCAGAACATGCTCCAGCAGATCCGGGCCTCGATCCAGATGGCCGCCATGGACAACGAGGACCGCCCCCCGGCGTCCATCCCCTCTGACATGGCAGCCTACACAAAGTGCCCGGAGAGCGGCCAGCCGTACTCATACGATCCGCAGACTGGCCGGGTCTGGTGCATCACGTCCGGACACGAGGAGTTCTAGCGGTCTGTCGGCCGTGACCCGGGCAGGTGCCGTCTGCCGTCGCGGGTCGATCCATGGCTTCACGAGTGACAGGCCCCTAGTTCGGTCCCGGTCGGCTGAGGAGCCGAATCGCTCATGTTCCAGAAGATCCTGGTAGCCAATCGCGGGGAGATCGCCTGCCGCGTGATGGCCGCCTGCCGCGAAATGAAGATCCCGTCGGTCGCCATCTACTCGGAGGCCGACAAGGACGCCCTCCATGTCCACCTGGCCGATGAGGCCGTGTGCGTGGGCCCCCCGCCGAACCGTGCCAGCTACCTGAACATCCCCAACATCATCAGCGCCGCGGTCGTCACGGGCGCGGACGCCGTCCACCCGGGCTACGGGAACCTCTCCGAGAACCCGCGGTTCGCGGAGATCTCCGAGTCCTGCAAGCTGACCTTCATCGGGCCGCCGGCGGGCGTGATCGAGACGCTGGGCGACAAGGTGCGCGCGCGACAGGTGGCCCAGGAGGCCGGGGTCCCGGCGGTCCCCGGGAGCATGGAAGTCGTCGAGTCGGCGGCGGAGGCCAGGCAACTCGCGAAGGAGTATGGCTACCCGATCCTGCTGAAGGCCGTCGCCGGGGGCGGCGGGCGCGGCATCCGCGACGTGCACAACGACGAGCAGATGGCCCAGGCCTTCGATACGGCGCAGAGCGAGGCGCTGGCCGGCTTCGGGGACGGCAGGCTATACGTCGACAAGTTCATCCCCTCCGCGCGACACATCGAGGTCCAGATACTCGCCGACAAGCACGGGCACGTCATCCACCTGGGGGAGCGGGACTGCTCGCTGCAGCTGCGGCGCCAGAAGATCCTCGAGGAGGCGCCCGCCCCGGGAGTC
>VGFB01000078.1 GCA_016869015.1 Armatimonadota bacterium | reverse complement strand
GTGGCGGCCACGACGATCGCCGTCTGCAGGCGGTCGCAGAACTCCGCCTCCCGCCGACAGCCCAGGAGGTCGATCGTGCAGGGCGCGTGGTGCGTGTGGGTGGCACAGATCAGCAGACGGTCGGGCGGAATGCCCAGCTCGCGGCTGATCGTCCGCGCCGCCGCGTCCAGCACATCTGCGGGGACGACCATCGTGTCGCAGGAGACGAAGCAGAGCCGCTGCTCGGCCTCCAGCACCAGGGCGGAGGCGCGCAACTCCGCCTCCTGCCCGGGCGGCAGGCCCCCGGCCGGGTCCCAGTCGGAGCGCACTGCGATGGGTTCGGCCGCAGCGGCAACGCGCAGCGGCGCCGAGGCTCTGGCGTTGCTCACGGGGCCCACCGCGCGTCGGCAGCCGGCAGGATGGCGGCGATCTCCTGCAGCCAGATGCTGAACTCGGCCGCGTGGTCGATGTAGATGAGCAGCCGGTCGGGCTCATCCTCGTCGCGCCAGCCGCCCTCGGGGTACTGGGTGCGGACCAGGAAGTCCCCGAAGGCGCACGCTGCGTCCCGCGCGCGAACGTCGCCCGTGCACAGATAGTACCACGCCGCCCCCAGGCTGCTCTTCCCGCTGCCGACGAAGGTGAAGGCGTCCTGGTGACACCGGAGCGTGAACTCAAACAGGCGCTTCGCGTAGTCGAGGTATGTCCCCAGCCCAGTCGCCTGTTGGAGCTTGCACATCAGCTGCAGCGGCAGCCCCATCTCCCAGTAGTCCTGCTTCGGCTTGCCTGTGTCGACGTGCAGGGCGTCGGCGGCCGCGAGGTCGGGGGTCAGGAGGCGACCGTCGCGGGTGGTGCGGTAGTAGAAGCGCCCCTCATCGGGCTGCTGCTCCAGCACACAGCTCGCCCAGTGCCCGCAGCGCTGCGCCACATCCAGTCGCCCGAAGTAGAGCGCCGACAGCCCGGTGCAGCAGGTGCTCAGCGACCGCAGGTATGCATCTCCCTCGAAGTGTGGAAGCCCACCGCACGGCGCCTGGCAAGCGAGGAGGAAGTCCATCACCGGGTAGGTCAGATCGAAGCGCGCCAGCCGATGAGCCCCCTGGAGGAACCAGCTGTGCTTGTACACGTCGCTGTGGTAGGCGGCCAGCCGGCCGTCCGCCTGCAGGCGGTGATCGCGGACCCAGGTCAGCAACCGGTGCGCGTTCTCGACGTACCCGGCCAACGCCCACGAGTAGGCCTGCTTGTGGAAGGCGTCGTCGGCGTAGCCATCCCAGATGTAGCCCCCGTCGGGAAGCTGATACCCCAGCTGGTACTGCACCGCCCGCACGGCCGCCTCGCGGTAGGCCTGAAGCCTGTCATCCATCGTCCCGCACCTCCTTCGCCGTCGCCGCGGACGATTGGCCGCCCAAGGCCTTGGGTCCTCCGCCCGCGCCGACACGGAGGCCGATTCCGGCGCGTGAGGAACCGTGCGGTGGCCGCCTGTCGGACGCCGGACGGGACGGGTGCCCCATGCGAATCGCGCTGCTCTTCGATATCCACGCCAACCTCCCCGCCCTCCAGGCCGTCCTGGCGGAGGTTGACCGGGCGGGCGTCGATGCCGTCCTGCACGGCGGAGACCTCGTCGGTTGGGGGCCGCAGCCCAACGAGGTCGTCTCGCTCATCGCCGAGCGCGGCATCGCCGGGGTCGCTGGGAACCACGAACTGCTCTGCCTGGGCGCCTTCACCGAGGACCATCCGGCGCGCAACGCCTCGACGGCCTGGACGGCCTCGGTGCTGACGGGCGACTCGCGCCGGTTCATCGCCGGGCTCTCCTCGCAGCGCCTGTTCGTCGACTTCCTGCTCTCTCACGCGAACCCGGCCGCCTGGCACGATCCGCCGGATGCCGGCTGCTTCCCTTACCTGCCGACGGGGGACGCGCTCCTCACCGATGCCGCCCAGCTGAGGCACGCCCCCGGGGGAGTCATCGTGACCGGGCACTTGCACGTGCCCGGCGTCTACGCCTGCTACTTCGAGGGCGGGGCAATCGAGGTCCGGCGCCTGGAGCCGTCCGACGAGTTCCTCGAATGCAGCCTCGGCGTGGGCGAATGGCTCTTCGTCGTCGTGGGCGCGGTCGGCAAGCCCCGCGACGGGGTGCCGTGCGCGAACTACGCCCTGATGGACGAGGTCGCGGGGACCGTTACGCTGCGGCGGGTTCCCTACGATGTAGGGTCAGTGTGCGAGCTCATCCGCCGCGTCGACGGGCTTCCCGACACGCTGGCCGAGGAGCTGGCCCGAGGTCGGTGACCGTCTCGCAGGGCACTGGCGACTGCCGCAACTGGGGGCGGGAGGCAGGCCTCACGGCCCAAGGGGGGCGCCTACAGTGAAGCTGCTGCTCATCGCACTGCTACTCGCGTCGGCCGGCTGTGCGCAAGAGGGCGCCCGTAAGCGCTCGCGGCTGCTCAACGGCGCGTGGCAGTTCGCCGTCGGTGAGGGTGACGAGCGCGCCGAGACGCCGGAGGGGCAGGCGCGGCTGACCTGGGCGATGGTTCAACTTCCCGGACCCTTCATGCCGTGGAGCGAGGAGGCGGTGTCCAACACGGCCTTCGTCTGGGCGCGCCGCACCTTCGAGCTGACGGCCGACCAGGCCGCCGCGCTGGCGGTGCTCCGGTGGAACTCCATCCAGATGGGCGCCGCGGCGTTCATCAACGGCCGGAAGGTGGCCCAGAACGACCCGACGGGACCGTACCAGGTGATCGTCCCGCCGGGCGTCCTGCGAACCGGGCGGAACGAGATCGTGCTGAAGGTCGCGGGCACCCGGGGCGTCCCCAAGTCCAAGAGCGGCTTCTGCCTCTTCCCCGCAGGCTTCGCGAACCAGCGCGGTCTGCCCGCGATTACCGACGACGTCTGGCTCGACTTCGCCGACCGCGCTTACCTGAAGTGGGCCCTGGCCATCCCCAACCTGGCCGCCGACAAGGTCACCTTCCGCGTCACACCCACCGGCCTGCAGGCTCTCGACAACCTGACGGTGCGCGCCACGGTCCGACCGTGGCCCGAAGGGGCTACGGTCGGCGCCGGAGAGGCCAAGGCCCGGCTCGTGCCGGACCCGGACCCGCTGGGCGGCGAGCACTTCTCCGTGGAAGTCCCGATGGTAGGGGCGAGGCCGTGGACCTACGAGGACTGCAACCTGTACCTGGCCGACGTCTCCCTGCACCAGGGCGACTCGCTGCTTGACGAGGTGACCGTCCGGTTTGGAGTGCGCGAGATCGGAGTCGCGGACCGGAACTACAAGCTGAACGGCCGCAACCTCTGGCTACGGGGCTCCAATCTGGTGTTCGAGTGGGACTGGGGTGACACGATCACCGGGCATGAGCTCGACTACCTGGTGACAGAGGCGCGGGAGATGAGCATGAACTCCTTCCGCACCCACACGCGCCCCCTGCCCAAGCTCTGGGCCGACATCTGCGACGAGCACGGCACGATGATCCTGGCCGAGTTCCCGGTGCTGTACAACTACCAGGACTACAAGTTCACGCCCGAGGAGCTGGCGATCTGGCACCGCAACTGCCTCACCGACGCCGCGGGCTGGATGAGCCGGCTGTGGAACCACCCGGCGGTCATCATGTGGGTCCTCAGCAACGAGTCGAACCGCGACAATGCGTGGGAAGAGGGGCCCTTTCAGGACTTCGTCAACGCGCTGGATCCCACACGGCCCACGTTGCGCACAGGCACGTCGGGCACGCGGGAGAACTACGACGTGCACACCTGTGGCAACGTCACCCATACCGCCGAAGGGAACCTGCACCAGGCCGGTACGCAGGAGTGGTTTCGCACTGCCGGCGAGCGCACTACCACAAACACGGAGTACATGAACGACTTCGGCCATCCACGCACGCAATGGACGGGCATCGACGACGAGGGAGCGAACGACCTCGCGGTGGCTCAGATCGGGGCGGAGCACACCGAGGCGATGCGGCGGGCGCGGCTGGACGGCATCTGGCCGTACATGTACGCGGGCTGGACGCGGACACGCCTTGCCGCCCGCGTGAGGGAGACCGGCCAGGGCAGCGCCATCTGGAAGGCCAACTTCGCCGCCCCCGAGTCGGCCGCCTGGCACAGCGCGCTGTCCCCGGTGCTCGCCAGCCTGGACCTCTTCGATGCGAGCTACCGGACCGGCCAGGAGGTGACGACGAGCCTCTACCTCATCAACGACTCCTGGCATGATGCCGCGATCCACGTCGACCTGCTCCTCACCCGGGAGTGCCCCGAGTACCTTCCGGAGGCGGAGTGCTTCGACTCGCCTGTCGCTGAATGGAGCTTCGACTACGAGCTGCCGGCAGACTCGCTGCGACAGACGCCGGTGACGTGGAAGGTGCCGGAGGAGGAAGGGAGTTACTGGTTGACGGCCAGGACCACGGGCATTGCCGGCCGCCCGGTGCTGAGCCAGCGTTTCATGCGCGCCGTGGCTCCGACACCGGTTCCGGATCGGGCGAGGCGGCGCGCTTTCGTCCTCCTTGGGGCCGACGAACGCGCGAGGGAGTGGTTCGCCGCCCGGGGGATGAGCGTGCATGCGAGCCCCTCGGACCTCGATCCCGCCACGCACGCGGTGCTCGTCTGGGACGCGGCGCGGCTGACCGGTGAGGAGCGTGCTTCCGCGCCCACCGTCTGCGCGTTCGCCGCGCGCGGGGGCAGCGTCATCGTGCTCGGCACGCGGACGTGGGACTGGACGGAGCTGTGCGAGGTGACCGTACCGGAATCGCGCCCGTTCTCACGCGTCTTCCCGAGCGCCGGAACGTCGGACCCGTTGCTCGCCGGCATCCCTCCCGAGTGGCTGCAGCGCTGGAACGGGCTGCCGGGCACGGTGGCCGTCGCCCGACTCGAGGGTCCGGCGATTGAGGCGGGTAAGTCTCTCCTGTGGGCGGTCGAGCCGAAGACGACCGTCGTCGCGGAGGTGGCCGCCGCGCAAGGGGGCGGGAAGGTGCTGTTCTGTCAGCTCGATCTTCCGAACCGCGTCTCCGCGGATGGGGCCGTCTCCGACCCCGTCGCCGAGCGGGCGCTGCTCAACCTCCTGACCCGGTGAGCCGCTTCGGGCGCGGCCTCTGGGACGGTAGCCTCGCCAACAAGGGCCGATTGCCCGTAAGCTCGGAATGGTGTTCCGCCTCCGTGGCGACGAACCCACAGGCTGGAGGGAGTGCCTCGATGATCTGCAGGAATGCCGCAATCGCGCTGGTTGCGCTAGCCGGACTTGCCCTCACCGTCGCACACGAGCGGGACGCCGGCGCTCAACAGGAGACCCTCTACCGCGCCGACTTCGGCGAGGGGCTGCCGGAGGGCTGGAAGAAGGGCGTGGCGGTGCTCGACGGCCTCCCCGAGGGCGTTGCGGGAGCGGTGGGGGCTGAGCCCGGGGGCGACATCGAGTCCAACCATCAGTGGGTGGACGGACACTTCACGGTGGCTGAGGGCCTGCACCTCAACTTCCGGGCGACGTTCAGCAACCCGCAGTGGTACCAGCTCTTCATCTTCTGCAAGCAGCGCGGCCCGGACGCCGCGGCGATGAACCTCTATGAGTACAAGCCGCCCGTGGACGCCGGGGCAGCCGGCGAGTGGCAGGTGGTGAGCGCGCCGCTCAGCGAGTTCCGCGCGACGACGGGCCCGAACCAGGGCCAGGCCCCGCTTCCGGGGGAGGTCTGCTGGACGTACTTCTGGGGCTTCCAGGGCCGCGACCTGGGGATGCTGGTCGATCTGGTATGGGTAACGGAGGGCGCTCCCGCGTCGACCCCCGCACCGGCGGTGAGGAGCGACGCCCGCGGCCTGGAGGGTCCGACCTGGGCCTTCGAACCGCCGCGTGACGAGTTCTCCCCCGCTGCGCTCTTCGACCTGCGCCTGCTGAACGAGAAGATCGCGGGGCAGTCGGGCTTCGTGCGGCGCTCCGACGACGGCAACGACTTCGTGTTGGGCGACGGCACGCCCGCACGGTTCTGGGCGGTCAACACCTCCGCCTACAACAAGCACCCGCTCTTCCCGGCCCCCGACCTGGCTCGCCATGCCCGCTTCCTCGCGAAGCGCGGGATCAACATGGTCCGCGTCCACGCCAACGTCACGCCCGAGGCCGGCGACCTGAGCTCCATCAATCCGGGCGAGCGTGACAACCTCTGGCGCACCGTCGCCGCCATGAAGCCGGAGGGGATCTACACGACCTTCTCGCCCTACTGGGCAGCCAGCTCGCGCGTCAAGCCGGAGATGGGCGTCCTCGACACCGGCGGCGAGGTCGGCAACCACGGGCTGCTCTTTTTCGATCCGGCGCTTCAAGCGGCGTACAAGTCCTGGCTGAAGCAGATCCTCGCCGAGCCCAACCCGCACACCGGCATCCCCCTTTCGCAGGACCCCGCGCTGGCGATCATCCAGCTGCAGAACGAGGACTCTCTGCTCTTCTGGACCAGCCAGGGGATCAAGGGCACGGCGGGCGCCGAGCTGCGCCGGCAGTTCGCGGAGTTCCTGAAGCGCAAGTACGGCTCCCTGGACGGGGCGCTGGCCGCCTGGCAGGGCACGACCATCGAGGGCGACGAGCCTGCCGCCGGACGGATGGGTCTGTACATCATCTGGGAGCTTACGCAGGAGCGGGAGGGCGCCGGCCGCAACCAGCGCTGCGCCGACCAGATGCAGTTCTTCACCCAGACCATGCGCGACTTCAACGCGATGATGGGCGATTACCTGCGGGAGGACCTCGGCTGCAAGCAGCTCATCAACGCCGGCAACTGGCGCACGGCGGACAACGTCCGGATGCTGGACGCCGAGCGCTACTCCTACGGCGCCAACGAGGTCATGGCGGTCAACCGGTACTACACGGGCGTCCACCAGGGCCAACACCAGGGCTGGGCCATCGTGAGCGGCGACGTCTTCACCGATGACTCCGTGCTGCTCCAGCCCCGCGAACTGCCCGTTACCGCCAAGCAGGTGAACGGGCACCCGTTCATCATCCCGGAGAGCTCCTGGGTGCCGCCGCTGGGCTACCAGTCCGAAGGACCGTTCCTCATCGCGGCGTATCAGTCGCTCAACGGCGTGGACGCCTACTACTGGTTCGCGACCGGCGAGGAGGACTGGCGGCAGCCGTCCTCGGCGAACGGTTACCTACCCTCTCTCGGGAAGTGGGTCTGCCACACGCCGATGCTCATGGGGCAGTGGCCGGCGGCGGCGCTCATGTACCGGATGGGCTACATCCAGCGGGGCAGCCCGGCCGTGCACGAGCGGCGCTCCCTGGAGAACCTGTGGCGGCGGACCATGCCGATCATCGCCGAGGATGCGGGCTATGACCCGAATCGCGATACAGGCGACATCGCCGTGGAGTCCAACGTCAAGGGCGGCGTCGACCCCTTGGCCTACCTCGTGGGCCCCGTGATCGTGGACTACGACGCCAACCCGGGCGCCAGCGAGGTCGTCGACCTCGGCGCCTATATCGACCCCGGGGCCAGGACCGTCTCGTCCATCACCGGCGAGCTGAAGCTGGACTACGGCCAGGGCGTCTGCACACTGAACGCCCCGAAGGCTCAAGGGGTGACCGGCTTCCTGGGCCAGGGCCGCAGCTTCCGTCTGGGGGAGGTGCTGATCGAGTCGACCAATGACTACGCCACGGTGCTCGTGGTCGCGATGGACGACCGCCCGCTCTCCGAGTCACGCAAGGTGCTGGTGCAGGTCGGCACGGTGGAGCGGCCCACGGGCTGGAAGACAAGCCCCGCCACGGTGAAGGTGGGCGACTCGACTCGCGAGGGCGAGAAGATCGTGAACTTCGGCGCCGCGCCCTGGCAGATCGTCGAGGCCGACGTAACGGTCTCGGTTGCCAACAGCTTCCTGACGAAGGCCACCGTGCTCGACCCGAACGGCATGCCCGCCGGCGAGATCCTGCTGGAGAACGCAGGCAACATGCAGCGCCTCCGCTTCCCACCCGACGCCCTCTACACGGTGCTGGAGTAGAGCAGGGGGCCCGTTCAGACTGGGCCATGCGCTGGGGAGAGACGGGACGGTCCCGTCACGCGTCGGCATTCCCTCCGGGGGAGGGTTGCGCTTCGCCAAGCCACGCCAGGACGTCCTCGAGCAGACGCCCGCTCTCGCGCAGGACGGTGTCGGCCTCCGAGGGCGAGATGGTGCCCGCCTGCTCGTACTCCGACACGTTCCGCCGCTCCCTACGCTTGTCGAAGTAGGCCGCCTCGTCAGACCACTTCCCCTCCGCCGCCGACCCGAGGAACGCGAACACCGCCGCGTCCTTCCCCATCTTCCGCCCGGCGCGGTACCCCTCCGCGACCATTACCATCTCGGCTGCGACGCGCCCGGCGGCGCAGGCGAGGTTGTGCTTCGCATCGGAGGATAGCCCGGTGGCCCCCGCATCGGCGAGATGACGCCGAGCCACCTGCTCCATCTCCCGGAGGCGCTGGGCCGTCTCCTCCGGCGTGTGGCCGTGGTCGCGGACGGTGCCATCAGCCCGCAAGGCGTCGTAGGTCATCCTCGCTCCCCTTGGTGAAGGCCTTCGGCTGGCGCATGACCGCTGGCAGAAAGCTGGACGGCTCGGCCATCCGACGCGCGAAGTCCGCCGGCGACCAGTGCACCAGGTCGATCTCCTTGCGCGCCTCCCGCTCAACCTCGCGGATGAGGTTCGCCAGGAGCACGCCATCGATGTCGCCCACCACGAACAGGTCCACATCGCTGCCGGCGTCTTCCTCGCCCCTTGCGGCAGAGCCGAAGAGAAACGCGACCTCGATGTCCGGCCGGTCGAGGCGCTCCCGCAAGCGGGGAACCAGCCCGGTCGTCGCCGCGATGAGCTCCTTCACTGCCGCGAGGGCCGGGAAGGCAACGGCCTGGTCGTCGTGCGTCCGAAACTGCCTGCGGCGTACCTGGTAAGTCCACATCGACACAACCTCTATGCTCGAAGTCGCGGCGATAGCCATCCACAGCATGGGAGCACGACGATGGGACCGCCAGCGGCTCACCTCCCTATCCCGGCCCCGTGCGCGCGCCGCAGGGCCACTTGGGCGTCGGACGCTGACAGCCGCCCTTGGTTCATGAGTAGGACTTGGGAGGGGTCGCCGCGCCGCCTCAGGAGCACGATCCGAGGCCGCTGATGGGCGAGGCGCTCCCTGTCCAGACGGGCCTGCTCGCTTGCGGCTTCCGCTGCCCGGAGTGTGGCCTCAGTCATGCGCCGCATCTCCGCCAACTGCCCGCTGGCGATCTGCACCATCGCTTCGGCAGCCTCCGCCGACTGCTTGGCGGCGACGGCCGCTGCCTCAGCGTGCTTGGCGGCGTCCCTGGCGATCACTGCCTGCCGCCACACGACCACGACATACACCAGGGTAATGGCCGCCAGGAGCCATGTCCCGGTCGCAGTCCAGTCGACGTTCCCCATCCTGTGCCCCTTGTCGGCCACGGCACGGCTCCTGCCGGAACGAGTATTCGCCCTGCCGGCAGGCAAGTCAACGGTCGGGCCGCGTAACGCCAGTCCCAGGCCCCGGGCGACGCCGGGGCAGACACGCGGGTCTGCCCCTACGCGTTCCGCCGCGGTGGTGTAGGGGCGGACCCATGTGTCCGCCCCGCCGGGCACCGTCACTTCGACGCGGCCCGGCGCCAAGGCAGGCGGCTCGTCGAGGATGAGCTGTCCGTCGGCGGTCACTGCGCCCTTCACCACCACCTCGGTCGTGGCCATCGGTCGTGCCCCGTCAGCCGGTGTGGAAGCCCTCCAGTGAGCAGTATGCCCACTCCCCCCGGGGGAGTCAACGACCACATGCGCGCCTTTGGGAGGGGCCGCATGCGAGGCGAGACGCATCCGCCGAGCATCCGGCCCGCCGTGTCGCGAACAGCGCGGGCTGGATGGCCCTGTGGGCCATGCGGCCCCTCCCTACTTGATCCCCGTTAGCGTGATGCCCTGGATGAA
>VGFB01000077.1 GCA_016869015.1 Armatimonadota bacterium | reverse complement strand
TCGCCAGGAAGGCCGCGATCAGGTACAACAGCGCGTGCACGGCGCTTCGCTGCACGATCACCAGCAGCGTGGCGAGGATCGCCGCGCCGGAGAAGATGTAGAAGCCGGATTCGGAGAGTATCGGCACGGAGGTCTCCGGTCTCTATGGGCGGCGACAGCGGTCTACGGCATCAGCCGGCGCACGTTGGCCGGCGGGAGTTCGTTGTCCGCTTCGCCCTTGCCCTTGCCGCCGACGGCAACGCCGGCCACGCGGTAGAAGCTGTAGTCCGGGTACTTGCCCGGACCGCCGATCAGCAGGTCTTCCTTCTCGTACACGAGGCTCTGACGGCGATAGTCGGCCAGCTCGCAGTCGGGCGTCAGCTGGATGGCGCACGTCGGGCACGCTTCCTCACAGAAGCCGCAGAAGATGCAGCGGCTGAAGTTGATGCGGAAGAAGGCCGGGTATCGCCGTCCGTGCTCGTCTTCGGCGGCCTGCAGGGCGATGCAGTCCACCGGACAAGCGGCCGCGCACAGGTAGCAGGCCACGCACCGTTCCTCGCCGTCGGGGTCGCGGGTCAGCACGATCCGGCCCCGGAAGCGCGGCGGCAGGGGGCGCTTCTGCTCGGGGTACGGCACGGTGAACCGCCGAGCAAAGGCGTGCCAGAAGACGGCCCAGAGCGTGCGCAGTGCGCTCCACATGGCTCGTTACCGGTTCAGGGCCAGGATCGCGGCCCCGGTCACGACGACGTTCGCCAGCGACAGCGGCAGCAGCACCTTCCAGCCCAGCCGCATGAGTTGGTCGTAGCGCAGGCGCGGCAGCGCGGCCCGCACCAGAATGAACAGGGCGATCAGCACCCCGGTCTTGCCCAGGAACCACACGATCGGCGGCAGCAGCGGTCCGGACCAGCCGCCGAAGAAGAGGACCACCGTGAGGGCTGACACGAGCGCGATGCCCACGTACTCGCCCAGGAAGAACATGCCGAACTTCATCCCCGAGTACTCCGCGTGGAAGCCGGCGACCAGTTCGCTCTCGGCCTCGGGCAGATCGAACGGGATCCGCCGCGTCTCGGCCAGGCCGGCGATGAGGAAGATCACCAGGCCCACGCACTGCGGGATGCAGAACCACACGCGCTCCTGGGCGCGAACGATCTCCCCCAGGTTGAAGGAGCCCGTCATGGCGACGACCCCCATCAGCGACAGGCCCATGAAGACCTCGTAGCTGACCATCTGCCCGGCGGCGCGCAGCCCGCCGATCAGGGCGTACTTGCTGTTGGCCGACCAGCCGCCCAGCGCCACGCCATACACGGAGAGCGAGGACATGGCCAGGAGGAAGAGCAGGCCGACGTTGAGGTCGGCGATCACGATTCCCGGCGCCAGCGGGATGATGGCGAAGGACATGAGTGTGGAGACGATCACGACCGCGGGAGCGATCACGAACACGGGCTTGTCGGCGAAGGGCGGGACCCAGTCCTCCTTCGTGAAGAGCTTGATCGTGTCCGCGACGACCTGCAGCAGTCCGAACGGGCCGACGCGATTGGGGCCGTAGCGGTCCTGCCACAGCGCCAGCAGGCGCCGCTCGACGAACGTCAGGCCGCCCGCCAGCGACAGGGCGCCCACGAGCACACCCAGCACGACCAGCAGCTCGGGGAGCAGCGTCGCAGCGTTTACCTGCGCCAGGATGGCGTCAAGCGTCGGCATGTCGGCTCCTGGGCCCCCGATGCGGGAGGCCCGGCACGATCAGCGTCACCCAGGCCGGCAGGTCGAGTCCCTCCAGCCCCGGCAGGCCGACCGGCACGGTCACGACACCTCGGGGCAGTTGCGGCCGCAAGCGCACCGGCAGTGACCGCACCTCGCGCTCGAGGGACAGCCCGAGTTCCTGCCCCTCCTCCAGCTGCATCGTCTCCGCGTCGGCGGGCGACACCCCGAGGCTCGGAGGGGGCGCGAGCGCCGCCACTGAAGGGCTTCCGGCGCTCAGTTCCTCCGACCCGAAGACGTGGTGGGCCGGTACCGCCAGCCACCGGCCGGGCTGGGGCTCGAAGGGCGGGACGGCCGCCGCGTAGCAGAGGGAGTGCTCCCGCTCGGGCTCGATGAGCCGCCGACCGGGATCGCCGCCCTGAAGGGGCCCGGCGACCCCCCGTGAGAACTTCGTCACGCTCTGGACGGAGTTCCAGCCCGGTGCCCTGAATCGCGCGATCAGCGGGGAAGGGGGCTGACCGTGGTACCCCTCCATGCTGAAGGACATGGGAGAGTCCGGGTCGTCCGGCGGGTCGGGCTCGCGGACGTCTTCGTGGGCGTGAATGGCCGTCTGCCCGCTGAAGCGGTGCGACCGGCGCGGCACGCGCTGCCCATGCAGGCGGTAGGAGGCGGGCGGGGCGAGGTTGCGGATGCCGCCGCAGACCGGAAGCTCCCCGGCCAGGGCGCCGAGGATCTCGTCGAGGTTGGCCCACGGCGGCGCGCCCAGGCCGTCGCGCGCGGCGAGCATCCGTCCGAGCCAGCGCCAGCTCGCCTGCACCTGGCCCTCGGGGACGAAGGTCTGGATGAACCGCTGGCCGCGCCCCTCGGCGTTGACCAGCGTGCCGGAGCACTCGGCGAAGGTCGCCGCGGGGAGCACCACGGAGGCGCGCTCCGTGGTGCGCGTCGGCAGGGAGTCCAGCACGATGACGTGTTCGGCCCGGGCCAGCAGCGCCTCGGCGGCCTCGGCCCCCATCCGCCGGAACAGGTCGTTCTCCGCCACGATCAGGACGCTCGCGCGCCCCGAACGCAAGGCCTGCTCCGCCGCAGCCAGGCCGCGGCCGTCCATGAGCGCGAGCCCCATGCTGTTGCACTCCGGGACGCTGCAGGAGAGGCTCCCCGCCTTGCCGGCCGCCTCCAGGGCGCACACGACGTTCGTCGCGGCCTCGATGACGGCGGTCGAGCCGCAGCCGTGCCCGCACACCACGAGGGGGCGCTCCGCAGTCCGCAGCGCCTCCGCGATCTCCTGCGCGAGGCGATCGGTGGAGGGGTCGAGCAGCTCGGGCGCCGACGCCTCGGGGTCCAGCCGGTGGGCGACGGCCAGGCCCAGGCGGGCGATGTCGTCGGGCGCGCGCCGGTAGGTGGCCGTGGCCGCGTCGTCGATGGGGGTCTCGTCGGGCGTGGCGATGAACAGCGGCCCTGTGTCCTGCTGGATGGCCTCCCGGACGGCCGAGTCGAGGTACTTGTGAATGTTGAGCCGCTGGGCGATGCCGAGCGCCTGCTGGAAGACGGCCTGTCGGAGCGCCAGAGCCAGTAGCGGGGCGGTGTTCTGCACGTCCTCGCCCAGGATCAGCACGGCATCGGCTCGGGCCACGTCCTGAACGGAGGCGCTGCGACCGGGCCCTTGCAGCAGGACGGTCCGGATCGTCGCCATCAGCTCGTGGTCGCGCTGGGAGAGGCCGTCGTGGAAGGCGTCGGCGCCCACCAGCTCCCGTAGGGCGAAGTTCGTCTCCATCGAGGCGCGGGGCGAACCGATCCCGACGGCGGCCCCCGTGCGCAGGATGAAGCGCAGCCGCTCGAGCGCCTCCTCCGGCGAGGCCGGGCGGACTCGACCGTTCGCCTCCCGCAACAGCGGCTCGCGCAGCCGGTCCTCGCGGTTCACGAACTGGTGTCCGTACCGGCCCCGGTCGCACAGGAAGAACCCGTTCACGTGCGCGTTGAACCGGTTCCTGATCCGCCGCAGCACGCCGTACCGCTCCCCGGGAAGGGTGTTGCAGCCCAGGCCGCAGTGGACGCAGACGGACGGCGAGGTCTGTAGGTCCCACGGGCGGGTGTAGTGCGGCTTGAGGGTCTTGTCGGTGAAGACCCCGGTCGGGCAGACTTCCGTCAGGTTGCCCGCAAAGGGGCTCTCCAGCACACCGTCCTCGTGGCGCCCGAAGTAGACGTGGTCGTGCCAGCCCAGCACGTCGAGGTCCCGGCCCCCCGCGAGTTCCTGGTAGAACCGCACGCACCGGTAACACTGAATGCACCGGTTCATCTCGTGGTTCACCAGCGGCCCCAGGTCCTGGTTCCGGTGGGTGCGCTTGGGGAAGCGGTGCCGCCGGTAGGCGTGGCCGGTCATCACGGTCATGTCCTGCAGATGGCACTCCCCGCCCTCGTCGCACACGGGGCAGTCGTGCGGATGGCCGACCATCAGCCACTCGATCACGCTCGCCCGGAAGGCCACCGCCTCCGGGTCGTCGATGGAGAGGCGCACGCCGTCGGTCACGGGCGTCATGCAGGCCATCACGATGCGGCCGCGCGAATCGTCTGCAGTGGCGAAGACCTTGATCGCGCACTGCCGACACGCTCCGGCAGAGTGCATGGCCGGGTGCCAGCAGAAGTAGGGGATGTCAAACCCGAGCGACAGGCAGGCGTCGAGCAGATTCCGGCCCTCCTCCGGAACCTCGTGCGGCCTGCCGTCAACGTAGATCGTCGGCACGACGGTCTCCTGATGGCGAATCCCGAGCCGGCCGGGCGAAAGACGCTACCGCCGCGGGCAACCGCCGGCGGCCACGTGGTCCTCGAACTCGGAACGGAAGTGCCTCAGCGCGCTCTCCAGGGGCATCATCGCCCCCGGCGCCAGAGCGCAGAACGTGTTCCCCATCCGCACCCAGCGGACGTGGTGCTCAAGCGTCTCCAGGTCCCCCGGCCGACCGTCTCCGGTCTCGAGCGCCTCCAGCGTGCGAGCGACCCAGGGCAGCCCCTCGCGGCAGGGCGTGCACCAGCCGCACGACTCACGCGCGAAGAACTGCTCGAGCCCCCAGACCAGGCCCACCGGACAGGTGCGTTCATCCATGACCGTCATCGTTCCCGTGCCCAGGCGGCTGCCGATGGCCTCCATCGAGGCGAAGTCCATGCGGGTATCGAGTTGCTCGGGCAGGACGAAGGCCGTGGAGCCTCCGCCGGGGAGCAGCGCCTTCAGGGCGTGACCGTTGTGCATCCCCCCGGCGTGCTCTTCCAGCACCTCGCGGATCGTCGTGCCCATCGGCAGTTCCCACAGGCCTGGTTGCCTGACGCGCCCGCTCGCACCGTAGATCTTGGTCCCGCCCTCGTCGGTGTGGCTGAGGCTCCGGAACCACTCCGGCCCATGCTTCACGATGTGGGGGACGTTGCAGACGGTCTCGACGTTGTTCACGACGGTGGGCTTGCCCCACAGGCCGCACACGGTGGGGTAGGGCGGCTTGCTGCGCGGGACCGCTCTCCGGCCCTCCAGCGCGCTGAGCAGCGCCTCCGCCTCCCCGCACATGTACCGTCCGCCGCTCTGGTGCAGGTGGATGTCGAGGCTGTAAGGCGAGCCGAGGATGTTCGCGCCCAGCCGGTTGTTGTGGTACGCCTGGCTCAGCGCCGAGATCAGCCTGCGCGCGGCCAGCTGATACTCCCAGCGCAAGAAGATGTAGGCCTGCGACGCCTCGATGGCGTAGGAGGAGATGATGATCCCCTCAATGAGCTGATGGGGATCGCCTTCGAGGAGGAGCCGGTCCTTCATCGCCCCGGGCTCCATCTCGTCCGCGTTGACCACGAAGTACTTCGGGTGACGCGCCCGGTCGCCCATCGGCACGGAGCCCCACTTGCGCCCCGTCGGGAACCCCGCTCCGCCCCGCCCGAGCAGCCCCGCCTCCGTGACCATCTGCTGGATCTCCTCCGGGGAGCTCCAGAGGGCCTTGCGCAACCCCTGGTAGCCCCCGCACTGCTCGTACTCGAGCAGCGTCAGGGGCTCTTCGGAGGGGCGGATGTTCTGCGTCAGGACTCGTTCCATGCCGAATCAGTCGTACTGCGCCAGGACCTCGTCGATTCGCTCGGGCGTCAGGTTCCCGTAGATCTCGCCGTCGATCATCATCGCCGGTGCCCGGTCGCACTCGCCCAGGCAGGCGGCAGGCAGCAGCGTGAAGCGGCCGTCCGCCGTCGTCTCCCCGAGGGCGATGTCCAGTCGCCGGCACAGATGGTCCCGCAGGACCTCGTAGCCCGTCACCCAGCAGCTGACGTTGTCGCAGATGAAGATGATGTGCCGGCCCGCGCGCTCCCGCAGGATCATGTTGTAGAAGGTCGCGGTGCTGTCCACCGTCGTCGGGGACAGGCCGAGGAGCTCCGCGATCTCCTTGACCGCCTCGTCCGGCACCCAGCCGCGGTGGTCCTGCACGATCTTCAGCGCCTCGGGCACGGCGGCCCGCGGGTGCGGATAGAGCCGCGTCTCAGCCTCGATGCGCTGCCGCTCTCGATCGGTCAGCATGGTCGGTCCCCTCGGCGCCCGCAGGTCGGCCTTGCAGTCACGGCACTACTTCGCTTGCCCTAGCGATCGACATCCGCCAGCACGTAGTCGAGGCTGCCCAGGATCGCGGCGAGATCGGGGATCATCGCTCCCCGGCTCAGTTGCGGCAGGATCTGCAGGTGCGCGAACGATGGCGTGCGGATCCGGGCCCGGTAGGGCAGCGTGTCGCCGTCGCTGATGAGATGGTACCGGTTGTGCCCCTTGGCCGCCTCGACGCACACGGCCGCCTCGCCCGGCGGGATGACGGGGCCCCAGCTCACGCTCAGGAAGTGATGGATGAGGGTCTCGATGTCCTGCAGCGCCTGCTCCCGGCGCGGCGGGGCTGCCAGTGGGTGGTCCGACTTGTAGGGCCCGCCCGGCATGGCGCGGCGGCACTGCTCGACGATGCGCAGGCTCTGCCGCATCTCCTCGACGTGCACCCACAGGCGGTCGTAGCAGTCCCCGTTAGCGCCCGTCGGCACCTCGAACTCGAACTGCTCGTAACCGCCGTACGGCCGCTGCTTGCGCAGGTCCCACGCGACCCCGCTGCCCCGCAGGAAGGGACCCGTCGCGCCCCAGTCGAGGGCCTCCTGCGCGGTGATGACGCCGACCCCCCTGGTGCGCGCCCGGAAGATGCGGTTGGCGAGGATCGCGCTCTCGTACTCCTCCAGCCGAGCAGGGAGGTATCCCACGAAGTCGCCGACGAGCTCGTCCCAGCCTGCCGGCAGATCCTGCGCGACGCCCCCGATGCGGAACCAGCCCGGGTGCATGCGCGCACCGGTGATCGCCTCCACGATGTCCAGCAGCCGCTCGCGGTCGTTGAAGAGGTAGAAGACGGGCGACATCATCCCGACGTCCTGGGCGAAGGTGCCCAGAAACACGAGGTGGCTGTTGATGCGGAACAGCTCGCAGAGCATGATCCGGATGACCTCGGCGCGCTCGGGGACCTCGAGGCCCGCCAGCCGCTCGACAGCCATCACGTAGGGGAGGTTGTTCAGCACGCCGCCGAGGTAATCCACCCGATCGGTGTAGGGGATGTAGGTGTGCCAGGTCTGGCGCTCGGCCATCTTCTCTGCGCCGCGGTGGTGGAAGCCGATCTCCGGCACGCAGTCCACGATCTCCTGACCGTCGAGCTGCAGGATGACGCGCAGGACGCCGTGGGTGCCCGGATGGTGCGGGCCGAAGTTCAGGAACAGGTAGTCGAAGTCCTCGCCCGAGCGCTCCAGCCCCCACTCCTCGGGGCGGAACTCGAGGCTCTGGGCCATCGCGGCCTGGAGCGGATCGGGCAGCTCGAACCGACCCATCTCCGTAGCGCGGGCGGGGTGGTCCTTCCGCAGCGGATGACCCTCCCACCAGGGCGGCATCAGGATGCGGCGCAGGCCCGGATGGCCGATGAACCGCACCCCGAACATGTCCCAGGCCTCGCGCTCGTACCAGTTGGCCGAGGGCCACACGTCCGTGACGGAATCCAGCGCCGGCGCGTGCCCCTTCAGGGGCGCCTTGATGCGCAGCTCCGCGCACCGGTCCGCAGACGCGAGATCGTATACCACGGTGAAGTCGCGCGGTGGGAGGCCCTCGTCATGCTGCCGATGGCGCTCGTCCACCGCCCATAGGTCGTGCAGCAGCGGGTAGGGCGAGTCGGGATCGGTCTTCAGGCGACGCAGAACGTCCTTGACCCGCGTCGGCGCAACCCAGACCGTCGGCACGCCGTCGCAGGTCGGCTGGACCGCGAGCCCGTCCGCACCAAGACGCCCCTCAAGAACGGTTGTCGCGTCAGCCATCCTGGTCATGGGTCCGAGGTCACCGCACACCGTCCGGCGGTCTCAGGAGCGTCTGTTGCGAGCGCTCCTCCCGCAGCAACTCGCGTTGGCTGGGCATCGAGGGCCGCTGCACATCCTGCGGGCCGACGACCCAGCTGAGCGGCCGGCGCTCCCGGCCCACTGCGTCCTGCAGCAGCAGGAGCGCCTTCATGAAGGCGTCCGGACTGGGCGGGCAGCCCGGAACGTACACGTCCACCGGGAGAAACGAATCGACGCCCTGTACCACGCTGTAGATGTCGTACATCCCGCCCGAGTTGGCGCAGGAACCCATCGAGATAACCCACTTGGGCTCGGTCATCTGCTCGTAGAGATGCTTCACGATCGGCGCCATCTTCACGAAGACGGTCCCCGAAACGACCATCACGTCCGCTTCCCGGGGGGTGCCGCGGATGACCTCGGAGCCGAACCGCGCGAGGTCGTAGCGGCTGGTCAGGCTCGTTGCCATCTCGACGTAGCAGCACGACAGGCCGAAGTTGAAGGGCCAGATGGAGTTCTTGCGCCCCCAGGCCAGCAGGTCGCGCAGCTTCGCCCAGATCACGCTCTCGCGCACCTGTTCGGCGAGCTGATCGGTCGTCGCGGCGTCCGCGGCCGGTGTCACGCCGTCATTCCTCCGGAGCCTGTTCTCGTGCCCGGCGCCTCTCGGCGACGGGGCCCCAGTCCAGCGCTCCCTGCCGCCACAGGTAGACCAGGCCCGCCACCAGGATCGCGATGAACAGCAGGATCTCGAAGTACCCCGCCCAGCCGACCTCCCGCACGGCCGTCGCCCAGGCGAAGATGAAGACCGCCTCGAGGTCGAAGATGACGAAGAAGACGGCGACGAGGTAGAACTCGACGGCGATCCGCGGCCGGGCCGAGCCCGTGGGAACCACGCCCGACTCGTACGGCTCCGGCGGGCGGCCCCGGTTCTGTCGCGGCCCCAGCACGTAGGAGACCAGCAGCATTCCCGCCGCGGTCACGAGCACCAGCGCCGCGTAGAGCGCCAGAGGCCAGAGCTTGAGCGTTGTCTCGGCGGTCTCAGGCATCGGTCGACTCAGCCGCGCGGGTCCGCGGCCTTACTAGGGAGTGTCTGGACGTGAGCCACGATCTGCCAGCGCCGGTCGCGGGCCACGGTCGAGACGAGCACCGGGTCATGCCCGGTGCCAGTGAGCATCCGCCGATAGAGTTCGTTGCCCGTCAGCCGCCGGACACCCGCGCCGGTCAGGTCCGTCGGCCGGGGCCAGTACGCCTCGCCCACCGGTGTGCGACCGCGGCCGTCCTCCCCGTGGCACATCGCGCAGTAGTAGCCATAGTACAGCTTGCCCTGGCCCAGCATATCCGTGGCCATCGAGTCCGGCTCCGGAGCCTTCTCGGGTGTCGCGACGGGGTCGGGACCCTCGCGTGAGACGACTCCCTCGGGCATGGCGGGCATCTGGCGCTCGAAGGGGCGCAGCGAGGGTTGCTCCCTCATGCGTGGGAAGCATGAGCTCAGCGGGACAAGCCCGCCGAGGCCCACGCTGAGCAGCAGAACCGCGCGCGCCGCTCTCACGGCTTCTGCTCCTTCGTCGGCGGCAATGTGACCTGCGTCGGTCCGGCCTGTCCGGTCGGGACTTCGCCGCTGGTGTAGTATGAGTCCCCCGGCACGGCCGGCGTGGTGCCGAGGTTCCAGGGCGGCGGGCGGTCGCCGATGAGCAGGAACGCCCCCGTGATCCAGGTCAACATCCCCGCCGCAATCGCCGCGACGATCAGCCACGTTCGAAGTGTCAGCTTCAACTCCCGGTTCATCGCTGTGCCGTTGCCGGCCACCCTCCCAGCCTGCGAACTTGCGGGCCGCCGTTCATACTGCCGGTGCCGCGAGCCAGATGTACAGCACGTAGCCGAGCATCC